>JAAXUU010000315.1 GCA_013335845.1 Actinomycetota bacterium | reverse complement strand
CTCGAACTAAGCCGGTTCTAGCTATATGAGATGAAAGCGCCGGTCTTTCGGCGCTCTGCCTGAACGTTATGACGAGTGATTACAAGTGGTTGATACGGAGGTAAAAGAATGAACGAGGCTTTAGTGCAAGCGATGGGCGATTTGGAAGAAGACCTACTGTTCGAAGAAGTGAAGAAGGATATCGCGGCAGGTCGACCTAACCTCGACATCATCGCCGATCTTCAAGTTGGTTTGAACATCGTCGGTGATTTGTTCGCGAAGAAGGAATATTTTCTCTCGGAACTGATAATGTCTGCCGAGATTTTCAAAGAAGCGCAGGAACTGCTCGTCGACGATGGTAGTGGTGACGAAAAAGAATATATCGGAACCTTCGTGATGGGGACAGTTGCCACAGACATCCATGACATCGGAAAGAACATCGTCACTTCAGTGATGGGGTCCAACGGCTTCAGGGTTATCGATGTCGGAATCGATGCTCCCATCGAGAAATATATCGAGGCCATCAAGGAATATCAGCCGGAAGTGGTCGGTTTCTCATGTCTTCTCACGACCGCGTTCGATAGCATGAAAAACACCATCACCGCCATCCGTGAAGCGGGGCTCGACGAGGGCCGCCTTCTCATGATCGGTGGCGGACCTTGCGATAGCGACACGCTGAAGTATGTGGGTGGAGATGCGTACTGCGAAACCGCACAGGATGGTGTAACCGAAGCGAAGAAATTCTTGGAGGCGAAACAAACGGCATGACGAACAAAGAGAAGTATGAAGCGAGCAAAGCAAGGGTATTCCGTGCTATTCGCAAAGAAAAGCAAGACAGGGTTCCAATCGCATTCATGACCCCGACGGTTCCTTGTGTCAAATACGCGGATCCGACCAAGACGGTGGCTGATGTCTATGATAATCCCGAAGAGTCGACGGATATCTGCCTCGATGTGATCAAGAAGCACTTTCCGGAAGTCGATATCGTCGGTATGCTCGGAGGGCCTGCGACCGTCTCGATTCTGGGATCTGCTTGGATCTCGCAGACCAGGCTTCCCGGACGTGATCTGCCGCGAGATGTATCGGCGCAGGTTTTCGAGTGCGAGAGCATCAAGGATGGGGATTACGAGAGAATCCTGACGTCCGGATGGAGCGGCCTCAAGGAAGAGATCATATTCCAACGCTTAGGGTATTCTGCAGAGGAATTCGGGTGCCTTATGCAAATCGGGGATCGCTGCGCTCAAAAGGGCATCGACGCCGGGTACTATGAATACGACACTGTTCCTCCGTTCCTCACCTACGATCTTATCTGCTCGGGTAGAGGGCTCGTGAAATTCCATCGCGACCTGCGCAAGAATCCCGACATGATGAAAGAGGTTCTCGATATCGTCCTCGAGGATGAACTCAAAGCCTTCAAGGGGATGATCAAGGGGCGTGCCGGCGAGATAGCGGCTATCACTCCTGCGAACCGCGCCAATTGCGATGTCGTATCGCGCGACCATTTCGAGAAGTTCGCATGGCCGCATTTCAAGGCGTTCGCAGATGCAGCCTTGGAGGAGGGTCTCGATATCTACTTCCACATGGATTCCAATTGGACTGACTTCCTCGATATCTTCACGTGCTTCCCGAAAAACCGCTGTATTTTCGATACCGACGGTGCGACGGATATCTACAAGGTGAAGGAAGTCCTGGGAGATCGCATGGCAATCACCGGGAATATCTCGGCGTCGTTGTTGGCGGTAGGGAATCCGGACGATGTCTACAAGCAGTGTCGCCAGGAGATCGAAGCTTTCGGGCCGGAAGGCTTCATTTTGTCTTCATCGTGCTCGCTTCCGCTGAATACGAAACCGGAATGCTTGGATGCTTTCTATGCATCGGTAATGGGATAAGGAGTAAGGGCTGTACATGATTATTATCGGAGAAAAAATCAATGGTTCGATACCCTCCGTCGGCGAGGCGATTGCTAGGCGCGATGCGGAATTCATCAAGAATCTTGCCATCAAGCAGAGCGAATGTCATTCAGACTTTCTGGATATCTCTGCAAGTGTGAGTAGTGATATGGAAGAGGAGACGATCGCCTGGCTTATCGCCTGCGCGCAAGAAGTATCGGAAGCCCCACTGTGTATCGACAGCCCCGACCCCGAGATGATCCGTAAGGTGTTCCCGCTGGTCAATAAAGCCGGCATGATCAACTCCGTCTCGGACGAAGGGGAGAAATGCGAGATACTGTTCCCCCTACTCAAGGACAATGACTGGCAGATCATGGCGCTGACCTGCAATGATAAGGGGATTCCATCAGGTAACGATGAGAAGGTCGAAATAGCGGTGAAGCTCATCGAGAAAGGACTCGCGAGCGGGTTTCCGTTCAGGTCTTTCACGCTGCTCACCGTGAGGGTGTAGCTCACCGCCGTCGGATTAAAGGTCGCGGTGCAACTGCGGGCGGCGATCATGGTGACGCTGCCGTCGCTGCAGTCCGTGTCGCCGCTCCAGCCGGCAAACGTGAACCCGGCGGCGGCGGTGGCTGTCAGCGCGACAACCTGGCCGCTGGGATAGCTTTCGCTGCAATCCGTGCCGCAGTTGATGCCCGCCGGGTTGCTGGTCACCGTGCCTATCCCGGTGCCGGCTTTGCTCACCGTGAGGGTATAGT
>JAAXUU010000314.1 GCA_013335845.1 Actinomycetota bacterium | reverse complement strand
CTTTCGAATCCTTCGATGATGACCGATTTGGGCAGACTCGGCATGTCGCCGCCCATAGACAGTATCGTCTCGTAGCCTAAATCGAAAACCTGCCGGAAGGAATCATTGTAGTGCTCATCGAAGTTCGATCCTTCATCATGGATGATAGTGAGCTTGCGCGGCCAAATGCCGGAGTCATCGAAACATTTTTGCATGACTGCGACATTCTCGATCGGCGTGGTCGAGATAAAGATGTCATAGGTGTCCACCAAAGAACCTGATACGAGTTCCGCCTGCGCGGTATCTTCCAGCGCGATATCCTTCTGAGCGAGCGCCGCTTCTTGCACGGATTCCAAATCGGAAAGCGCGTCGCAGCAGATCTCAACGACGTCGAAGAACAGGCAGTGATACAGGTGAGCTGCGACTTCCGGTGAGAATATACCGTCCTTCAGACGGGAGAGGCGGGTTTTCACCAGTCCGGGTAAGGGCGGTTTGCTGAAAAGCAGTATTGCGTTCTTTCTCTCGTTCAAAAGTGCTCCTTAATCCCCGGTATCGCTATTCTTGATATCGTTTTTCTTGATATCGCTATTCTCGGTATCGTTCCCGCCTGAATCGTTCGACCGCACGGGTTCACTCGTCTGCTTGTTTTTTCGCTGCCACAGGGCGTAGAGGACGAAGGATATTCCAATCGGTAGAATCGACCAGAGGTATATCGCCTGGTAACCCATCGCCTGAGCGATTATGCCCCATAGCATAGCTCCGGTGCCAAGACCGAGGTCGAAGCCGACAAAGAAGGTTCCGGTAGCGGCACCGCGTCGTTGCGGAGTGACATTCCGAACGGACATAGCCTGCAACGTGGGCATGAGCGACCCGAAGCCGAGGCCATAGATGGCTCCTGCTAAAAGGAACGTACCCAAGTTGTAGGCGAAAGCCAGGACCAGCATGGCAATGAGAAGGCAGAGGATGCCCGGATAAATCACGTAGGAGTAACCTTTCCTGTCTGCTATCCTGCCGACGAACAGACGGACGGCGAAGATGGCGATTGCGAATACCGTGAAGAACAGTCCGATGTTCTCGACTCCGCGTTGGATGGCATAAAGGGTTATGAAGGAGACGATACCCCCGTATGACAGGTTGCAGAAGAACATGATGATGGCACTCGGAACAGCGGCCTTCTCTATGAGACCGGACTTTTCACGAACGTCACTCTTTGCCGGGCGGCCCACCTTCTGATAGGAGATCAAGAAGGAGATGAACACGGTCACGAGGACCAAAGCCGCTGAAACGGAGAAAACCATATCGAAGCCGGAGATATCCATAAGCCCCAAACCGAGAGCCGGACCGATTGCTATGGCCATCGTGCTCGTCAGCCCGAAGTAACCCATCGCCTCGCCGAGACGTGATTTAGGGACTGTGTCAGTAGCTATGGTGCTCGAGGCTGTACCTGCAGCGCCCCAGCCCAAACCATGGATTAAGCGCATGGCGAGCAAGCCTGCGATAGTGATGGTGAAGTTGTAACTCAGGGTGCATAGGATGAAGAGCACCAAACCGGTGACGAATACGATCCTTCTTCCGATGTTATCGAGGAGGTATCCGGAAATCGGCCTCATAACCAGTGCGGTAATCGTGAATATGCCAACGACTACGCCAGCCCATGAATCGCCGCCACCAAGCGCGGACGCATAGACGGGCATGACCGGTAGGAGCATCTGGAAGCCGAGGAAAATGAACAAGTTGGCCAGCATGATGAGCAGGAAACCCTTGGTCCATATAGGCTCTCGCGTCGGTTCCCCTTTTTTCGTTGCCAAGGTAGTGCCTCATTCTAAGTAGATAGTATCTTGTATTGGACACTATCCTATTCTATTTGATGCGGCGAGGTTTTTGAACTATTCCGTTCGCAGGAGAAGGATTAAGAAGTCGGAATGCCGTATACGTATCGCGAATCACCGCGAAATCCAGACGAGCGTCGGTTCAGCGCAGATTTTTACTCAACGTGATCTCGACGGTGGATCCTCCATGGATGGGAGGTATGAACTGCGCGGTTCCTAGGTGCTGGGTTGCTATGGCGCGTACCACAGGGAGTCCCAGACCTGTACCTCCGGAACTTCTTGCGCGATCTTCATCTAGGCGGGCGAAACGCTCGAAAACACGTTCGCGGTCCTCTTCAGGGATACCGATACCGTCGTCGCTGATCAGGATCCGCACGGCGTTATCAGTCTGAGAGCATTCTATCCATATACCTTTATCCGCATAGCGCGCGGCGTTGTCGAGTAGGTTTCGCAACATGCGACCGATCGCCTCTTTGTCTAGATTGCACGCAATCGTTTGCACGCCGCTTATATCGCAGGGAATACCGAAGCGGTTGGTAAGGTCCGCAGCTTCCTTTGCGATGAGGTCGCTTAAATCGGTGCGTTTGAGTTCGAGCTTGCGTACACCTTCATCGTGGCGCGCTAGGAACAACAGGTCACTTACGATCTGTGCCATACGGTCGTTCTCGGCCGAAAGGTCTTCGATGAGCGTTTGCGTGTCGATGATATCGGGGTAGTCGCGGGCTGTTTCGAGCATGATACGCGTGGCTGCCACGGGACTTTTGAGTTCGTGCGAGGCGTCGGAGATGAAACGTCGTTGATCTTGGACGGAATCATCGAC
>JAAXUU010000064.1 GCA_013335845.1 Actinomycetota bacterium | reverse complement strand
ATTCGTCACGAGGATGCCTTACAGACCCAAAGCCTTCTTGAGTGATGCGACTCGACGACGAGATACCGGGATCTGCTCTTCCTCACCGACGAGCGAGAGCATGAGCGTGCCGCCCGACACCGGATCGACCTCTGCAACACAGGAGAGGTTGACGAGGTAGCGACGATGTACCCTGAAGAATCCGTAGGGTTCGAGTTTCGCTTCGAGCTGCGCAAGTGAAACTGTCGACAGATAGCGATCGGTATCCGTGTGAAGATACGAATAGTCATCCTTGGCCATGATGAAGTGGATCTTGTCGGCAGGAATGAGGAGCTTCTTGCCACCCTTCTCGACGGGGATGCGCTCTTTTTGGGCGCTACGAGAAGACCCTGAAATCGACTTCCGGACCTTGGCCAACGCTTGACGCAGACGCTCGGTCTCGACCGGTTTGACCAGATAGTCGATTGCATTCACATCGAATGCCTTGACCGCGTGTTCGCTGTATGCGGTCACGAATATAACCGCAGGAGGATATTTGAGTCTCGCGAGGGCTTCCGCAAGTTGAATACCCGTTGTTCCCGGCATACTGATATCAAGGAACATGACATCGGCGCCGCAGTCCTTGAGACGTTCGATGGCCTCTCGAACATTGGTCGCTTCGGCCGTTACTTCGACTTGGCCGGTCTCTTCGAGCATGAACCGTAGTTCCGATCTCGCCGGGGCTTCATCGTCGACAATTATCGCTTTTAGCATGTGCGCTCTCCATTCTTTAACGCGCGTCTTGCAAAACTAATTTCACTGAGGTGCCTACACCATATTCAGATTCAATCTTGATTCCTGACGCTGTTCCGAAATAGCCTTTAAGTCTATCATCTACATTCTTTAATGCAATACCCATACCTGTACCATAGCCCGGTAACAGAGTAAAGGGAATTTCCTCTTTCTTTATGCCGATACCATCATCAACCACCGAAACGACCACATCCGACCCACTACGGACGACGCTCACTTCGATGTGCAGCTGACCTTCAGGGCGTATGGCATGGTTCACCGCGTTCTCAACCAGAGGTTGGATGATGAAAGCGGGCACCATCAAGCCTTCAAGTCCCTTCTCCAGGTAGGTGGTCAATTGCACACGGTCGGACCCGAATCGAGCCAATTCGAACTTGAAATAACGAGTCGTCTGGCTGAGTTCCTCGCCGATGGCGATCAGGTCTTCGGAGTTCTCGAGTGTGCGTCGATAGAACACCGCGAATTCACGCAAGAGCTCACGCGCGCGATCCGGGTCGGTGCGGATGAGAGACGCGATGGTATTGATGGTGTTGAAAAGGAAGTGCGGGTTGATCTGCGCCTGCAAGGCCTTCAACTCCATGCGCGTCGCAAGCTCGGTTTGCGCATCGAGTTCAGCGGAGGATAACTGGGTGGACAACAACTCACCGAGACCCTCAGCCATCGCCTGCTGCGTCTCATCGATCTTCCGAGCGGAATGATAATAGAACTTGAGTGTTCCGACGTTATCATTTCTAACACGGAGAGGGACGATGATCGCTCCCTGCACGATGTAGCTTTCCTCCGGAGGAAGCCCGATGTCCGCAGTATTGGTGAGGATGCGTATCGCACCGTCCTCCAACGTCGCCAACGTCGCTTTCGCGAGTATCGGATTCTTCGGCCGCTGGGACTCCACTCCGATGCCGGCGAATCCCAGAACCTTCTGTGTGTCGGTGATCGAAACCGCAATTGCAGAGGAATAGGAGAGCAGGAGTCTGCACACCGCATCCGCGGATTCTTCGTTCAACCCCTCCCGCATGTAACCCAAGGTTTTGCTCGCAAGGTACAGCGTGCGGTCGGACTGACGTGCACGAAGATGATCGGGATTCACAGTATAGCGAAGCAGCGCGAAGCCCACGACCGCCAAAGCAGCGATCGCGACCACCGGAATGAAGGCGGGTATACCGCCCGAAACCAAACTCCAAACTATGATAAGAGTGAGAATGGCAACGATTGCGGTAAGTATTGTTTCTACTAGCGCAGTACGCTTATTTTCCACGGGTATGCCTCATCAAAACAAACCAAGTTCTTCTACGGCAAGAGAGATTCCAACACAGACTAGAAGTATACCAAAGAATAGGCGCAATTGCCGTTCGGAGGTCCGTTTTGAAAGCGCAGCCCCGATGAGCGCACCGGGAATAGTGCCCAAAGCGATGGCGATTGCGTAGAGATACTCGATGTTCCCGACGACTCCATGTGAAATCGCTCCCGATGTCGCGAAGAATATCAAAGCGACGAGCGAAGTCCCCGCTGCCTCCTTCATCGAGAAGGAGAAGAGCCACGTCGTCAGCGGCACGATGATGAAACCGCCTCCGAGCCCTAGGAAACCCGAGGCGAGACCGACGAATGCACCCATACAGGTCAATTGAACTATGGTCTTCCCATCGAAATCGACGTGCGTGATAGCAACCTGGGTTTCACAGCTCGTCTCTGCGTCTCCGCATTTCGAAGCAGGAGATAGTCTCGCTGCCTTTTTGAACATCGTGAATGCCGTATATAAGATGACGAGCACGGTCACCATCGTGACAACGAAGCCACCCACCTTGAGAGACAGATAGGTCCCGATCGGGGCGAAGAGGGCTCCTACGAGACCGAGACTGACCCCGACTTTGAGGTTGGCGGTTTTATTCCGCACATGCCCTATAACGCCCGCAATCGAAGTGGGAATGATGGTCATGAGCGAAGTGGCGGTTGCGGTAAGCGCCGGAACGCCGAAACCGAGGCGCAGTAGAGGGATGATGAGTAAACCGCCACCGATACCGAGCAGACCGGACAGAACGCCGATACCGACTCCCGCGAGTGCAGCTAAAACCAAAGGAAGATACATCTAGCGCACGTTATTCTTCGGTATCGGAATCTCGCGACGTCCGCGAACGCCGCGACGTGCGCGGTGTCGACCAGCGGCGGACGATATCCTCAGCCGAATTGGTAGCCCTACGCGAGGACTCGGCCTGCACTTCGGCGGACTCGATCAGAGGGATGAACCCGGTGATTCCGCGTGGCTTCAATGGTCTGTCCCCCAAAAACGCAGCTTTGAGGGCTTCGTCGTTCTCGATATTCGTGATAAGTTCGGGCCAGCGATACTGAAAACGGAAGTACCGCGAACAGTTGCGCTCTGCGTATTCGGATGCTTCCTTGTGTGCATTCGTCGCCGCATGGAAATAACCCTTATGTTCGGATCGTGCGATAGAACGCAGGAGTGCAGTGAAGTAAACGCGTGAGATTATACTCGGCTCCAAAAAAGGTCCGGGGTATGGATACAGAGAGCTGGCTTTGATAGGGAGTAGGTCTATCTGCGTCCGACTGTACTCTATCTTGCGATGCTCGTAAATCCAGCGGAAGATATCCTGCTTGAATCGAAACGCCTCACTCGGAGAGGCCGGTGGAAGATGACGCAGCGACCACGTATTGTCGAACCAGATATCGAAACCGTACATCCGCATATTGATCAGGTAGTCGAGGTCCTCACCGCGGGCGATCCAGGGGTCGAAGGATACGCGCTTGAATGCTTCGTAGTGGATAGCCATGCATCCACCACATGCGCTGTTCGCAGGTGTGAGACGAGGTCCTTCCATCGCCTGCCGTATCCATTTATTGAAAGCAGCCCCCTGCTTCCAGAATATATCGTACCAATGCTTCTGTTCGTGAGCTTCCCAACTGCCGCGCCGATCGAGGAAGTAGCCCGTCTTCGCCAGTACCGGGATACCGCGTTTCGTGAGCTTCCCTAAACCGTAGAGCGCCTTGATGAGGAAGTCCTTATCGGTGACGATCTCATCATCATCGATGAATACGACTTCGGTATGTCCGAGGATAGCCGCTACGATGAAGCCGACGTTACGCACGGAACCGTAACCCGAAAGCATGACTGCATCTCGAAACTCCGCGAGCCCCAATTCTTCGAGACGCGCATGCATAAGCGCCATCTCGCGCGACCCGATGACGAGGATATCGAGTTCAGGGAAGTCGGCCACAATCGAACGGACTCGATCAGCTGCAAGGTCCTCGATGCCCACTTCGGAAACGACGAGCACCACTATACGGCACATGCCGTTCACATCGATAAGGGATTTCAGGCAACGCGGGAGCTCCCCTTCCGAGTTCAGGGCAGTCATATGATCATATGAGGAAAGCACTTCGGTCGGTTCTTCGTATTTCTTGCCCGACCAATAGGTTGGGATCACCATAACCGGATTCAACTCATGCCTCCTTAGAGCGGTGTTAACTCGTCACGATTTCCGTTCGCGTAAACAGTATCACGCATCGATGGTCAGTTTTCATCTTCCGATGCTAAAACACCAAAACGGCGCAGTCCTTGTAACAGCGGCAGGCCAAGACCGTAGAGCACGACAGCTTCACCCAATGCGATGGCCACCACTCCGAAAAGGTACATGGGCACATATGCCCCGTCCAAGCTGATGTCAGTGAACGGAATCGTATAGAAACCGTACCCCGAAAGCAGAATCGGTAGATATGCAGGAACGATCAAAGCGTTACTGAGAATCGGCCCCAATAACGCGAGTTTCGGTTTAGCGCGGAATTTCCGTGTCCAAAGCGCTCCGAGAAACGTCGCCAACGTACCGAAGAACACATCGAGAAGTCCCAAAAGACCCGACCCGGTGATGGGGATGGCGATGAGATTGGCCACCAGGCACCCGATAGTGAGGCCGGGAACCGCCGCCCCCGTCAGAACCGCCAAAACGCAGGTCGCCTCGGATACGCGAAACTGTACGGGTCCCCACGCGAACCCCTGTAGGAACAAGACGGTGAGTAGGGTGAGTACCGCATACACCGCCGCGATCATCCCGGCGCGGGCGACGAATCTTGTCTTCTTCATTTTTCAAAAACCACCAATCGGGAAAGGTACTTGGGCAACGGATAGTATGCGCTCACACAGGGCCCAACGGTGTATGAGCGGGTTTCGTACAAGCCTTATTCAGGCAGCAAAGCCTCTGCGATCTGCACGGCATTCAGTGCCGCACCTTTGCGGATCTGGTCGGCGACATTCCAAAACGCCAGACCGTTCTCGACGGTCGGATCTTTGCGCAGACGTCCGATATAGGTCGCATCGGTCCCTGCGAGAAGGCCGGGCATCGGGTAGGTCTTGGTTTGCGGGTCATCGAGGAAGATGACGCCGGGAGCCGCTTCGAATGCAGCGCGAGCCTCTTCGACGGACACAGGGAGCTCGAACTCAACGTTGATCGACTCCGCGTGACAGCGGAGAACAGGAACGCGGACGCAGGTCGGTGCGACCTCGATCGCATTGTCACCCATGATCTTCTTGGTCTCCACCATCATCTTCCACTCTTCCTTCGTGGAGCCGTCCTCAAGGAAGACATCGATCTGCGGGATGCAATTGAATGCTATCTGATGGGCGAACGCACTGACCGTGAGTTCTTCTCCATCGAGGAATTGACGACTCTGATCATAGAGTTCGTTCATCGCGGCGATGCCGGCTCCACTGGCTGCCTGGTAGGTGGAGACGACGACGCGCTTGATGGGAGCGATATCGTAGAGCGGTTTCAATGCGACCACCATTTGGATGGTCGAGCAGTTGGGGTTCGCGATGACGCCGTTATGCCATTCGAGATGCTCGGGATTGACCTCGGGCACCACCAGAGGAACCCCCTCTTCCATGCGGAATGCGCTCGAGTTGTCGATCATCACGGCACCCGCTGCAACGACTGCCTCGCGCATCGCACGTGATACATCTGCGCCAGCCGCGAAAAGCGCGATATCCACGCCTTCGAATGCTTCCGGGGTCATTTCTTCGACTACCAACTCGCCGTCCCCGAACGGAACGTTCGTACCTGCGCTACGGGCACTGGCAAGCGCACGGACACGTGAAGCGGGGAATTCGCGCTGGGCAAGTACGAGTAACATCTCACGACCCACAACACCCGTTGCACCGCATACTGCGACGACAGGATTCTTCGGCATCGGCTTTGACCATGACATACGTGTTTCCTCATCTCTTCTCGTTGTATACGGGCAGCAACCAAATGATGCTGTGTACTATTTTAATCTCGATACTATCTATGTCTCGAAACCATCTGCGGAACCGGAGGTCAGCGTCCCTTCGCAGCCTTAGCCGCGAGTTCCTTGCCGGAAAGCTGCGTCTCCTGGAACACTTCATCCGAGTCAAGGCCGAACGCTGTATGGAGGCATCGAAGCGCATCCTGCAACCTCTCACCTTCGATGACAACAGATGTCCGGATGGTCGAAGTCGATATCATGGAGATGTTGATTCCATTGTCGGCGAGGGTCTTGAACATCTTGGCTGCGACTCCGGGGTTGCTCTTCATCCCGGTACCGACTAATGATACGTTCTGCTTGTTGTCGTTACGCAACCTGCCGTCGAGCAATGTGACTAGATTGAGCGCATCGAAGTAAGTTGAATGATCATCACGGTCAAACACTGCATATATCTGCTCGAAAGCGCGCCGCTGGATGTTTTTGTGTCGGTCACCACTCTCGAATAGCTCCTTGGCGTACTTCACCACCTGGATCGGTTCGGTACCAAGTTCGCTGTGCTGCACAACTATATTGGCAGTGCGCAGCCGGTAAGTTGCTCTGATCTCGCTGAAGTAGTTAGGCTCTGTCTTGCTGCCCTCGGAAACGATCAGGATGCGGTCATAACTTGCGCGGTTATTTAACTTACGCATGAGATGTTCGAGTTGGCGCTCCTTGGGAGAGTTGTCGCGTGCCATCAGTGTTTCACCCCCAGATCGGGGTCAAGGAATGGAACGCCACCGTAGCGCCCAATCAAGTAGCCACGCTCCAATGCCTCATGTTTACGAGGGCTAAACTCGGATAAGGCAACTAATGCAGAGGCTTGGGCACGGTCCTTCTCGACAAACCACACTTGGTCGCGGCGGAACAAGTCGGGAGCGTCAAGTAACGAGGTGTCATGAGTGGTGAAGACCAGCTGCGCACCGCCCGTATTAGTTTCTGACCGGTGGAACAAGCGCACTAGCTCACGAACCAGCAGCGTGTGCAAGCTAGTGTCGAGTTCGACAACGACCATGGTTAACCCCTTTCTGAGG
>JAAXUU010000063.1 GCA_013335845.1 Actinomycetota bacterium | reverse complement strand
AGAGAGCGCTGATGCTGTGAAGATATGGCTGATACGGCACGGTGCAACGTCGGGCAACGCGGAAAAACGATATATCGGCACCACGGACGAGCCGTTGAGCGAACGCGGCATCCTACAGGCGCATGCGTTCGATGCTCCGGAAGTAGGGGGGCTGATCGTAAGTCCGCTTATGCGATGTATCCAAACGGCTGAAATCATCTTTCCAGGAATGCCCTATTCGACTTGGTATGACTTGCGCGAATGTGATTTCGGGGTGTTTGAAGGAAAGAACGCAGATGAACTGTCCGATGACCCCGACTATCGTGCTTGGGTGAACGGCGGTTGTATCGATGCGATACCGGCCGGCGAAACCGTGGATGATTTCAAGTGCCGCTGCTGTGAAGCGTTCGAAACTATCATTAGAACGTGGTCAGAATGCGAATCGATAGCTTTTACCATCCACGGCGGAAGCATCATGGCCATTCTGGAACGGTTCGAAGGGCGACGGGAATTCTATGAGTACCATATCGCCAATTGCGAGTACGTACTCTGCGATTGTGATATGCAAAGCGAGATGCAAAGCGAGATGCAAAGTGAGATTGCATTGAAGATCACGGGTGGCGCTTTATGCTGACACTTTCGACATTGGCGCTCCTATTCGGGTTCCTACTCGATCTGCTGCTGGGAGATCCGCGAGGTTTCCCGCATATCGTGGTCGGCATGGGGAAGACGATCGCCGCATTGGAAAAGGTCCTTCGAGCCTTACTGCCGAAAACACCCGGTGGAGAGCGGGCCGGCGGTGTGTTACTTGTTGTACTGACGATCCTTATCGGCGCCGGTCTGCCTTTGCTTGTTCTCGTTATCACCTACCATTTCGCACCCCTGCTTGGAATGGTAGTCGAGTCCTTTTTGTGTTGGCAACTCTTCGCCGCGAAGGATTTGGAAAAAGAGAGCATGGCGGTTTATGGCAAGTTGAAAGAACACGACCTTCCTGGAGCACAGCTGGCGGTTTCCATGATCGTGGGACGTGACACAAAGGGTCTCGACGAGGCGGGCGTTGCTAAAGCTGCTGTCGAAACCGTGGCCGAGAACACCTCGGACGGAGTTGTCGCACCGATATTCTATTGTATGTTGGGCGGCGCGGTGTTCGGTTGCCTGTACAAAGCAGTGAATACCATGGATTCCATGGTGGGATATAGAAACGAACGATATCTGGATTTCGGTCGCGCAGCAGCCAAACTCGATGACTGTATGAGTTATCTTCCTGCTCGGCTTGCGGCGCAGCTCATGATACTCACTTCAGGTCTCGTGGGGCTGGATGGAAGGAATGCCCGCCGCATATATAGGCGTGACCGAAGGAACCACGCAAGTCCTAATTCCGCACATACCGAAGCTGTGTGCGCGGGGGCCTTGAATGTTCGACTTGCAGGTGACGCATATTATTTCGGTAAGCTTCACGAAAAGCCTTTCATAGGCGATGATATGCGCCCGATCGAGCCGGAGGATATCCCACGCGCCAATCGTTTGATGTATGCGGCAGCACTATCGATGTTGATACTTGCACTGATGGTACGCGTTATTCTGATAGGAGGTTTGTATCTATGCGACACTACGAGCACGGCGGTGACATTTTCTCTAACAGGGATGTCCTCATTGATTTTTCTGTGAACATAAACCCTCTGGGTATGCCACAGACTGTGAAAGATGCCATCATCTCGCATATCGACGAGTATGAATCCTATCCGGATACCGAGTGTCGTGCCCTTCGCACCGCAATCGCGGTGCACGAGGCCGTAGACCCTGCCGACGTACTATGCGGTAACGGTGCCGCGGATCTCATTTACAGAATCTGTGCATCTAAGCATCCCAAACGCACCTTGGTGCTTGCACCCACCTTTTCGGAGTATGAAAGGGCGGCGCTGCTCTGCGGAAGCGAGATCGTGTATCACGAACTGAGTGAAGCGGAGGGATTCGCGCTGACCGAACGCATCTTGGGTGAGATCACACCTGATATCGACATGGTCTTCCTATGCAATCCCAACAATCCTACAGGTAAGCTTACCGATGTCTCGCTACTCCGAGGCGTCGCGAGACGATGCGAGGAAACCGGAGCGTTGCTCGTGGTAGATGAGTGCTTCCTGCCATTCACTTCAGGGGAGTCGCTTGTCCCTCTCATCAAAGAGAATCAGAATATCGTCATCTTAAAGGCTTTCACCAAGATCTATTCCATGGCAGGTCTCCGGCTTGGCTATATGTTGAGCGGCAATCACGAGATACTGCAGGCCGCCGAGCAAAGCGCGCAATGCTGGAGCGTATCTTCGGTGGCACAGGTGGCAGGATTGGCTGCATTGTCGTGCGAAGGCTTGGGGCAGCGAACTCAGGAATTCGTGAAGAAGGAACGGGACTACATGGTGCTGGAATTGCAAGCACGAAATCTTTCCGTTTTCGACAGTGACGCGAATTTCCTTCTTATCAAGAGTGAGGTGCCGCTCTACGAACCGCTCTTGCGTAAAGGGATACTGGTTCGTCGTTGCGCGAACTTCGGGGGTTTGGACGAACGATATTTCCGTGTCGGCATCAAACTGCATCCGCAGAATGCGGCACTCGTGCAGGCAATCGAAGAGGTGCTCAATGGCTAAGGCGATCATGATACAGGGGACGATGTCCAATGCGGGGAAAAGCATACTGACAGCCGGGCTCTGTCGAGTGTTCAAGCAGGATGGTTACAAGGTCGCACCCTTCAAGAGTCAGAACATGGCGTTGAATTCCTTTATCACGAACGAGGGTCTTGAAATGGGGCGTGCCCAGGTCGTGCAGGCGGAAGCGTGTGGCATCGAGCCTTCGGTGTTGATGAATCCCATCCTTCTCAAACCGGTCACCGACATGGGGTCGCAGGTGATTGTGAACGGCGAGGTGGTCGGAAATATGACAGCTGAGGAATACTTCGCCATGAAGCATGAACTTGTTCCGGCTATTACGGAGGCGTTCGAAACACTGTCCGCGCAAAACGATATCATCGTCATAGAGGGTGCCGGAAGTCCCGCCGAAATCAACCTCAAAAAGGATGACATCGTGAATATGGGCATGGCGAAACTCGCGAAGGCTCCCGTGCTCCTAGTGGGGGATATCGATCGCGGGGGAGTGTTCGCACAACTTGCGGGTACTCTTATGTTGTTGGACGAAAGCGAACGCGACCTCGTCAAAGCCACGATAATAAATAAATTCCGGGGTGATTTGGAGATACTGCGTCCCGGGTTGTCGATGCTGGAGGAGATAACGGGGAAGTCCGTGCTAGGGGTGGTTCCGTACTTGGACGTTGATATCGAGGATGAAGACAGCCTGACAGAACGCTTCAAATCCAAGCGGATTGCCAAAATCGATATCGCGGCCATACGTCTTCCGCGCATCTCTAACTTCACGGATTTCTCGGCATTGGAAGCGACATCCGGAGTTGCGGTCCGCTATGTGGCATCTGCCAAGGAGCTCGGTCGACCGGATATGGTTATACTGCCCGGTACGAAAAGTACGATATCCGATTTCAAGTGGCTGCGCCAGTGCGGATTGGAAGCGTCGATAAAGAAACTCGCTGCGAATGGGATGCCTGTTTTCGGCATATGCGGAGGCTACCAGATGCTGGGCGAACGCATCACGGACAGCGAAGGAGCCGAAGGTGGCGGATCCATCGAAGGAATGGGATTGCTGCCTGTCCTCACGGAATTCGAAGCGGAAAAACATCGGACCCGCGTGACGGGGAGGGTCCGACCTCTGGAAGGTGCGTTCTCCAAACTCGGAGGAGCCCTTGTGGAAGGCTACGAGATCCATATGGGAGCCACCACGCTCAAGAGTGGTGCACAAACCTTGGTCATGCTCGATGGTGGCATTGCCGATGGATGTACTTCCGGTAATGTCTATGGGAGTTATCTGCATGGCTTCTTCGATTCCTCGGAATGCAGGTCGGCACTCTTTGCGGCTCTCTGTGATATGAAGGGCATCGACGTGACGGAACTCGGATCATTCGATTATGTAGCTTATAAAGAGCTGCAATATGACATGTTGGCGTATGCCATACGCGAGAGTCTCGACATGGATTCCGTCTACCGTATCTTGGAGGAAGGCGTATGAAGGGCTTGATTCACGTCTACACTGGTGATGGCAAAGGGAAGACGACGGCTGCGCTCGGCTTGGCACTACGTTTCGCAGGATATGGGAAACGGGTTCTCATCATACAGTTCTCAAAGGGGAGGACGTGCGGCGAGTTGCGTTCGCTTGGCTACGTGCCGAACATCTCCGTACTCAGGCTCAAGGAGGAACACAAGTTTTTCAAGTCCATGTCCGAGGATGAGCGGGCCAAGGTACGCACGGAACACGATGCACTTCTCGATGTCGCTTGTAAAAAAGCGCGTCGAAAAGAGTGTGATCTACTGGTACTCGATGAGGTTATATCAGCATATAATCACGATCTGCTCGATAGGGAGTTCCTGGATTCGCTTATCGAAGATAAGCCGGAGGAGCTGGAACTCGTCTTGACCGGGCGCAACGCACCACAGGAGTTCATAGATGTTGCAGATTACGTGACGGAGATGCGTAAGATAAAGCATCCCTACGACCAAGGGTTTTTTGCCAGAGAGGGTGTCGAATTTTGAAGATTGAATTGGAGCAGGTCGTCCCTGCGGAAATAGAGAAACGTAGTTTCGAGATAATCGAGTCCGAGCTTCGACACGCGCTCGATCCGACACTCGCACCTATCATCAAACGTGTCATACATACGACGGCGGATTTCGACTATGCGGATAACCTGTGTTTCTCGGAAGGCGTCGTCGAAGCAGCGCTTCGTGCTATACAGGACGGTGCATATATCGTGACCGATACCAACATGGTCAAAGCGGGTATCAACAAGAAAGCACTTGCGAAGTATGGCGGCGAAGTTCTCTGCTTCATGGCGGACGAGGATGTCGCGGACGCAGCGAAGGCGAACGGAACGACGAGGGCTGTGGCGTCCATCGATAAGGCGTGTTTACTCGATCGCCCATTGATATTCGCAATCGGCAATGCTCCTACGGCCCTTATACGGCTCTATGAATCGATTCAAGATGGACGAATAGCACCACGTTTGGTTATCGGCGTGCCGGTGGGCTTCGTGAATGTTGTCCAATCGAAGGAGCTTATCATGCAGGCTGACGTCGCGTATATCGTCGCGCGCGGCCGCAAAGGCGGAAGCAACGTCGCGGCTGCCATCTGCAATGCGTTGCTCTATATGTTGGGGCGGGACTAAGGGTGCGATAGACTCCTGCTCCGTCGAATAAATACATACGAGGGCGGATACAGGTTTCCCAATCGATCGGTATCCAAGATCCGTGAGTTCCGTTCCGGTCCTATCTACAGCTAGTTATCGGCGTTGCGGTGTTTTCCCGTCATTTCTTCGACGGTGAGCTTGAAGATGCAGGTCATGTCGATGACGGCATCGGGAGGTTCGATCTTCTCGTCGAGGTATTTGGCCACGATTGCGTCCAAAGCAAGCCTTTTCTCGTGTTTCTCCTCTACGAATTCGATTTTGCCACGACCGACCACGCTCTCGAAATACATCGTCGCCTTGCAGGTATCGGGTGAGAAGACCGCTTCTTGCGGATTGACGAATGTGAAACTCGCCTTGTCATTTTCGGCTATCAAGCCGAGTTTTTTACCCTGCTTCGCGCTATGGAAGTAGAGCGTTAGCCGCTCGTCTTCCACCGTGAGGCCATAGTTCAATGTGAATTGATAGGGATATCCATCATCGTTCATGGCGATAGTACAAGCATCGCAACGTTTCAATACCTCGACGATTTCGTTGAAGTCGGAGATTTCTCTGTCTTTTCTGCGCACCCAGCACACTCCTCATAGTGTAACCGGGCTCAGAATCCTGCAATCAGTGAGCCTGGCATGTCTACTCGATTTCGAACCGCCTTGATCGACTATGCGGTTCGTGAAGTTATTTTAGCGCTAATCGCTGGGAATTTCTTGTATATAATCTATGATTGCCGCTTGAAGTTTGTCTATAATTCGAATATGGACACATTCACGAAAACATATCTTGAACGAATCGGGATCAACGACGAACTGCCGTGCAATCTTGAGTCGCTTGCGCGTATTCAATCGCAGCATAGCATGACGGTGCCCTTTGAGAACCTGAACATCGCCCTTGGCATTCCTATCGTCTTCGATCTCGAAGCGCTCTACGACAAGATCGTCATCCATCGCCGCGGTGGAATCTGTTTCGAGCTCAATCTGCTCTTGGCGGAATTGCTGCGCAGATTAGGTTTCTCGGTCGAGACGTTCTCGGCGCGGGTGCGGGAGTCCGGAACCGACCTCGACCACGTCTTCAACATGGCCACAATCGATGGCAAGCGCTGGATGGTGGATGTGGGATTTGCGGACAATTACTTCGCGCCCCTACCTTTCGAGCTTGGAACATGGACCTTCGATGGCCGCGACAGATGGAAAGTCGAGCAAGCCGAAGGGGATCGGTTCAATCTAATACGGGAGGAAGAGGGCGAGGAGATAGTCAAATATGTCTTCACCCTTACTGAGCGTATTCCGTCTGACTTCCGCGCGCGTTGCGATTATTTCGAAACCGCTCCCGAGTCGCACTTCAAACAAGGGAACCTGGCCAATCTCGAAAGACGCGACGGCAGGGTCTCACTCACTGATAAACGTCTCCTCATAACCACGAATGGCGAAAAAGAGCGCGTGGATATCGAGTCGCGCGAGCAGTTCGAGCTGTATCTTCGAGAAATCTTCGGTATCGAACTTCCGGTATAGAGCTAGGCTGACGCAGATCAGAGAGAATCTCGTAAGCTGATTTCCGGATTGACGACGTTTCTGGGCGTACGATCCTGTGCGACGGCGATCATGTTCTCCCAAGCCGTACGATGCATCTTCTTAAAAGCCTGAGCCGTCGTCCCGGCGACATGGGGCATAAAGGTGACGCGTTTCTGCGCATCAGCCGAGAGATTCAGCAGGGGATTATCGAGTGAAACAGGCTCCGGTGTAAGTGTGTCAAGCCCAGCCCCGTAAACCTTTCCTGATTCCAACGCTGCTGCAAGTGCTTCTTGGTCGACTAGGTCACCCCGTGCGGTATTGATCAGAATCGCTCCGTCTT
>JAAXUU010000062.1 GCA_013335845.1 Actinomycetota bacterium | reverse complement strand
CCCTAAAACCGGAGTTCAGCGAGTATGCCAAGCAGACGGTCATCAATTCCGCGCGGCTCGGCAAGGGCATGATCGACGGTGGATTGCGCTTGGTTTCGGGCGGAACCGATAATCACCTGTGCCTCGTCGATCTCACCCCGGCGAACATCACCGGTAAAGATGCCGAGCATATACTCGATGCGGTGGGTATCACATGCAACAAGAACACCATCCCCAATGAGAAGCTTTCGCCATCTGTGGCGAGCGGAATCAGACTCGGTATGGCCGCGATGACCACGCGTGGAATCGATGGGGACGAAGCTGAGTTGATAGGCGAACTTATCGCGTATACATTATTCAACCATACTGACGCGTCCATTATGTCCGATGTGTGTGCGAAGGTGGAAGCTATTCTCCTCGCGCATCCGCTTTACCCTGAACTTGGCTGATGCCAAGCTGCCGAATGACGATTTTCCGAGCGGAAAGGAAGCCCGATGGAACCACGCCCCAGCTGGGATGAGTACTTCATGTCCATTGCCGACCAGGTTGCGACTCGTTCAACGTGTATGCGGCGCCATGTAGGGGCGGTCATCGTCAAAGGGAAGCGAATCTTGGCGACGGGGTATAACGGCGTTCCTTCCGGTCTGTCGCATTGTGACGTAGTCGGTTGTCTCCGCGAGAAGCGGGGTATTCCCAGCGGAACGCAGCATGAGTTATGTCGCGGACTCCACGCAGAGCAGAACGCGGTGATCCAGGCTGCTCGTTACGGAATCAATATCGAGGGTGCAAGCATCTATTCGACCACGCAACCTTGCGTGCTCTGTGCGAAGATCATTCTCAACGCCGGCATCGTCGAAATCATATATCGCGGCGATTATCCCGATGAACTATCGAGCGAACTCCTCGCTGAGAGCGGAATAGCGGTCCGTCGTTTCTCGGACGGTGATTGATGAGCTGGTGGCACTACCTCGTATTGCTGGGGATTGCATCTGCGGTCACGTTTATCGCGACCCCCTTCGTTCGCAGGTTCGCCATCTCCCACAATGTAGTCGATTACCCCGGGGGGCGGCGCGTCAACACCCAACCGACACCTCGCTTGGGTGGTGTAGCGATTTTCCTCGGCGTTACAGCTGCGCTTATAGCTCAGATAGTCGGGGAGTACTTTTTCGATTGGGGCGGTCCTTTCATCATCCTCGGCGAATTCCAGTTGGGTTTCCTGGGTGTCGCCTTCGGGCTGTTCCTTATCTTTCTTACCGGTCTTTTAGATGATTTCGTGGAACTTTCCCCGGGAATAAAGTTCCTCGGGCAGATAGTGGCCGCGGTTGTGATCGTCGCGTCGGGTTTGCAGATCAGCGTAATATCGAACCCATTCGCTCCGGGTCTCGTATCCCTTGGAATCGCGGCGTATCCGATCACCATACTCTATCTTGTAGCCTTCGCGAACGTCATCAACCTCATCGACGGACTTGACGGTTTGGCCGCGGGAATCACGGTGATCGCCACAACGAGCCTCTTCTTGCTTGCGGCGGCTTTGAACAGACAGGAAGCCGCAGTCTTGGCGGTTGCCCTGATCGGGGCATGTCTTGCCTTCCTGCGCTACAATTCGCACCCTGCTTCCATTTTTATGGGAGATTCCGGAGCGCTTACTTTGGGTTTCGGAATCGGCGTCATATCCCTTCTGGGCGTCACGCGCAGCACGGCGACTATCGCCTTGGCCGTTCCCTTGATCGTCGTCGGTATCCCCATCATCGATACAGCCTCCGCGATTTTCCGTCGCCTCAAAGAAGGTCGCCCGATCCAACAGGCGGATAAGGGTCACATACATCACCGTCTTCTGCGCAGAGGTTACGGCCAACGGAAAACAGTCTTTATCATCTATGGCTGGTCGGTCGTGCTGGCTGTGGGTGGGTATCTCGTAGCCACTATGGATAGTTTGGTCCGCCTTATCGCCTTCATCGTTCTATCGGTGGTCTCGGCTCTGATAATCTGGAGGCTCAACTTATGGGGTAGTGCGGTGGAGCCACATCGTGGGCAAGACCGGCAGGTCACAACTTCGAAGCATGAAGATTGAGCCTACTTCTCATTACCTTAGCGAGGGGGAGTAGTGCCGGTGCCGCTTGCCGTCCTATAGCGGGTCTCAGCAGTCTTATTCCCCCTAATGAATACATGCTTTGTTAGTATTCTATTCGCGAGCAAGGAGGATAGGGCGGAGAGGCTTCGTTTTCGAGGCTTTGGAGTTCCCAATAGGTGCTTGGAAGGTGAAGATGGCTGCCGGTTACGATTTCACGTTTGCAGCTTCCGCCTGTGGAGTTCTGTTCGGGCTAATTGGTTTCGCTCCGTTGTATATCGCATCGCGTGTTATAACGCCTGCAATCAAGAGCGGCGCCATGGCCTTGGGGCTTGTCAGTGTCGGCCTCTCGCTTGTTTTGATGATCGGTGCAGTGCTCGTGTGCTCCGTGATCGCCCCCGGAGCTTTGCTTTCGTTCGGGGTTTTTACCGCGCTTGCTTTTTTGGTTGCGACGGGGATATTTACCTATAAAGTGTCGAAGCACATAGGCGAATAAAGTAATGTACGCACAAGGAAGGGATATTGGTGGACGCTCTTAGTGGACTCAATGAAGAGATTAGTCATCTTCTTAATGAACTCGCAAGTGGAAAACTTGCCGGAACCGATGCGTTCTACGTCTCACAGTACACATTTTGGATGGTTATTGCGGCAGCACTAATGCTCATCGTGGTGTTCGCTGCGAAAAAACGTCTTGCAATCGTCCCGGAAGGACGTTTTGTGAACGGTGTGGAAGCCCTTGTGGAGTTCGTCCGTAAGGACGTAGGCGAAGGAGTCGTCGGTCATGGTGCCGAGAAGCACCTTCCGTTCTTGCTAACCGTATTCTTCTTCATCGTTATAAACAATCTTTTAGGTCTGATTCCGGGTGTGAAGCCGGGTACCGGCACCATGGGTGTCACTGTCGCTCTCGCCTTGATCGTCTTCGTCTACTTCAACTACTACGGAATAAAGAAGCAGGGCGTGGGGCATTACATCATCAACATCGCTCCTAAAGGGATCATGTTCCCCTTGAACATCCTTATCTGGTGCATCGAACTCATATCCTTGCTTCTGCGAGTCGTCACGCTCTCTGTCCGACTTTTCGCCAATATGTATGCAGGGCATATCGTACTGGGCACGTTCGCACTTCTTACCACCCTGTTCATCACGCCGGCCATCCAGCAGCTTTCGGGCGCAGCTGTGGCCGGAGCTCTTCCTGCGATAGCTTGGATGCTCCTTCTCGTGATCATGTATGCCATGGAGCTCCTAGTTGCCGTTATCCAAGCGTATGTATTCACGCTACTTACAGCGGTCTATATATCGCTTGCGACAAGCGAACACTGAGTTCGCGTTTCTAAGGTGTTAGTACCGGATTTCCGGTTAAGTATTAGTAGGGTTCGAAGTAGAGAATCTTCGAACACCGTAAAGGAGGCATTGTGGACGTTACAGTAATTGGTTACGGTTTGGCTGTTATTGGTGCCGGTATCGGTATCGGTATCGCTTGCGGAAAGGCCGCGGAAGCTACCGCACGTCAACCAGAAATGCAGGGCAAGATCTTCACCACGTTCATTCTTGGTGCTGCTTTCATGGAAGCACTTGCTCTCATCGGTTTCGTACTTGCATTGATGAAATAACAGTTAGCCAAAGTCGGTATAATGCCACGAAACGGCAAACTGGAGGTAGTAAACGTGAACGCAAAAAGTGTAACTGGAAGAAAAGTACTTCTAGTCTCTCTTTTGGCATCGGGCCTTACGTTGCTCACGCCTATCCTGGCGTTTGCGAGTGAAGAGGGCGGCGAGTCTGCAAGCGGTGGTTTTGCTTTGCTCATCCCCAAGATGGGCGAGTTCATCCCTGCTCTCATAGCGTTTATCGTACTCTGGGTCATCTTGGCGAAATTCGGTTGGCCGGCCATTGTCGGGATGCTCGACAAGCGTGCGGAAACCATCAAGTCATCTCTCGAGAGGGCTGAAAAAGCTAGGATCGACAGCGAGTATCTACTCGCAGAGCACAAAGCGCAAATGGACGAGACCCGTGTACAAGCAGCAGAGATCATCGCTGAGGCGAAGCGCACAGGTGAAGTTGTAAAGGCAGAAATCACTGCGAAGGCGCAAGAGGAAGCCACGGATATGATTGCGAAGGCAAGTCTCGCGATCGAAGCCGAGAAGAAGGCTGCAATCGCTGAGTTGCAAAGCTCCGTTGCCGATATTTCGGTTGCGGTTGCCGGCCGTTTGATCGGGGAGGACCTCTCCGACGACGCGCATCTCAAATTGATCGAGCGCTATGTTGCAGAAGCTGGGAGCCTCGATGCCAACTAATCGTACGCTCATCAAAATGGAAATCGCGACGTATGCGAATGTGTTGCTCGAAGCCGCGAAGAATGCGGGCACTATTTTCGAGGTCAATGCACAGCTCGTTTCCGCGCTTTCGATTATCCGCGAGAATATGGATCTTCGTTCCGCCTTGGAGGACATGACGTTCGACACTGCAACGCGCAGTGGGATCGTCAAAGAGATCTTCAAGGATTATGACCCGTCGCTCGTAGCCATGTTGGCACTTATGGCAGAGCGTGGAGATACGGCGCAGTTATCGCGTGTATGCGATGCGTATAATCTGGCGGCGGAAGAAGATACGAAAACGATGGTGGTCGATGTTACCACCGTAGTCGCGCTTACCGATGAGTTGCGAGAGACTATTAAAAAGAAATTATCCGCAGAGAATGGTAAGGAAATCGTGTTGCGCGAGCATATCGATCCGGCCATTCTAGGTGGAATCGTAATGGGTGCACACGGCAAGCGAATCGATGCGAGCGTACTTTCTCAGCTCGAAGCCGCCCGTGTAGTACTCTCGACTGTACCTGGTGGAGGTGAAAGGTAGATGGCGGAGATTACCGCTAGCTCGATAGACGCAGTTCTGCGCGCCCAACTTGAGTCGCTCAAGACAAGCGTTGAGTCGCGCGAGGTCGGTACTGTTATCCAAGTCGGTGACGGTATCGCACGCGTCGATGGCCTCAAGGGAGCCATGGCCGGAGAGCTTCTCGAGTTTACGGGAAGCAACGGAAAGATAGTATATGGTCTTGCACAAAACCTTGAGGAAGACGAAGTCGGTGCTGTATTGCTCGGCGACGTGATGAGTATCAAAGAAAACGACCAAGTACGTACGACTGGCCGTATCGTCGAAGTACCTTCGGGTAAGGCGATGATGGGTCGCGTTGTAAACGCGCTTGGTATGCCTATCGATGGAAAAGGTCCTATCGAGGCCGAAGGGATGCGTCCGGTTGAGTTCCGTGCTCCCGGCGTTATCGAACGTAAGGGCGTGCACCAGCCGGTCCAGACCGGTATCATGGCTATCGACTCGATGATTCCTATCGGTCGTGGACAGCGCGAGCTCATCATCGGCGACCGCCAGACGGGTAAAACCGCCATTGCGGTAGACGCCATCATCAACCAAAAAGGCAAGGACATGATTTGCATTTATGTTGCAATCGGTCAGAAAGCCTCCACGGTTGCGACGGTTGTCGAAACACTCAAGCGCTACGGTGCCATGGATTACACCATCATCGTGTCCGCATCTGCATCGGACTCGGCTCCATTGCAGTACATCGCTCCCATGGCAGGCGCTGCTATCGGTGAGTACTTCATGTATAACGGCGAAGATGGCAAGCCCGCCAGCGAGACTAACCCGGGACGTCATGTCCTGTGTATCTACGATGACCTCTCCAAACAAGCGGTTGCTTATCGTCAGATGTCGCTCACGCTCCGCCGTCCTCCCGGACGCGAGGCGTATCCCGGTGACGTCTTCTATCTGCATTCTCGTCTTCTAGAGCGTGCGGTCAAGCTTTCCGATAAGAACGGCGCCGGTTCTCTTACCGCATTGCCGATCATCGAAACGCAGGCAGGTGACGTTTCCGCGTATATTCCCACCAACGTCATTTCGATTACCGACGGTCAGATCTTCTTGCAGAGCGACCTGTTCTTCCAGGGACAACGTCCTGCTGTAAACGTAGGTATTTCGGTATCACGCGTAGGTGGTAACGCGCAGATCAAAGCCATGAAGCAGGTCGCGGGTTCTCTCCGTCTCGACTTGGCATCCTATCGCGAGCTCCAGGCATTCGCCCAGTTCGGATCCGATCTCGACAAAGCGACGCAGAACCAGCTCAACCGTGGCGCTCGCATGACCGAACTTTTGAAGCAGGGTCGTTACGAGCCGATGTCAGTCGAGAATCAGGTTATCTCCGTATTTGCCGGTAACAACGGCTTCCTAGATGATCTGCCTATCGATGACGTGGTTCGTTTCCGTGAGGAACTTATACAATATCTCGGTGCTTCCAAGCCCGAGCTCGGTAAAACCATTGTCGCTGAGGCAAAGATTACCGATGAGACAAGCGCTGCGCTCATAGAGGCCATCAAGGCTTTCAAAGAGCAGTTCGTCGTCAAAGGTTAGGTAGCGATATGCCGAGCCTACGTGACATAAAGAAGCGAATCACTTCGGTCCAATCCACGAAGCAGATTACGCGTACCATGGAAATGGTTGCGACGGCTAAGATCAGGCGCGCCACTGAACGTATCACTGCGGCTACTCCTTATTCTGACTCGATGATGGAAATGCTTCGCGGCGTCGCCGAACGTGCGACGACTCTCGAACACCCCTTGTTGAAGGTTCACGAGGAAGAGAAGTCGGTTTTGGTGATTGCAATAGTGTCCGATCGTGGTCTCGCCGGTGGTTTCAACAGCAATGTCCTTCGCGCTGTCGATCACATCGTCAGCGTCAATAGGGCTGCAGGCAAAGAGGTAAAACTCATCGCCTGCGGCAAGAAAGCAATCGCCTATTTCAACTATAGGAAGCTTAATCCGGTCATGATATTTCGTGACCTTTCAGCTGATCCTACGGTTGAGGAGGCACGCCAGATCGCAGACTATGCGATCGATGCCTACAGTAAATCCGAGATCGACGAAGTAGTGGTTGTTTACAATCACGCGCGTAACGCGGCTGATCAGGACGTCATGCAAGAACAGATACTTCCCATTGAGACCCAAAACCTTGCGAATGCCTCCGAGGAATCAAGTCCCTCTGCGAATTTCGAGTTCGAACCGAGTGCCGAGGCCGTGCTTACGCAA
>JAAXUU010000313.1 GCA_013335845.1 Actinomycetota bacterium | reverse complement strand
AAGAGAACCATGCGACTAGCTTGTATAGCTACCCTTCAGGGCTTGCCTGCAAGTTTCATACTCTTCAATGATGATCTCTTCATACCATACACTCGGGTTGAAAATGAACGGCATGTATCGTCCCGTAGCGCCCCAATCCATAAACTCCTTGTGAACGGTGCCACGTACGAATTCTGCTGTCAAAAGGTTGCTGCTATCGAGAGCTTTGAAGTCCTGGGTATGGACGGATGCCTGGATGGACATAGAGCCTTTTGTTGCCTCGAGTGCCTTGCCGATATCATTGATATCCATGCACTGGAGGGTATCGACACCGATTTCGGCGATTTCCGGGATGATTTCATCCAACTTACCGCATGAGTGCATGATGAAAAGTATCCCGTGTTCATGGGCAGCGTCGACTATTCTCTTGGTTCGCGGTTTGATCAATGTCCTCCAAATTTCCGGCGCGAAGAACAGAGCCTTCTGCATTCCCCAGTCATCGTGGTAGGTAATCGTGTCCGGTTTATAATACTGCGCCAGTTTCCCGATCAATTTGATCTTGAAATCGGTGAGCTCGTCGAAGAATGCTGCAACTTCTTCCTCGTCGGTCAAGAGCGAACACAAAGCGTTTTCAAATCCCATCAGGATGTGCAGACGCTCGAAGAGGCCACTGAGCACCATGACGTTCACAAGTTGTGTTTCCCTGTCGGCGTTGGCGATGTTATCGAGCTCAACCGCTTTCTCCCAGTCCCAGGCGTCCAGGTCGGGGAATACAACCACGTCCCGCCAGTCGCAGATGTCTCCCAGAATGTGGCTGGAAATATCTGGTGCAGGGGCTTGTGCGACTTCGAAATACTCCCATTTACAGCCGAACCAGTCGAGGCCACCTTGGTTGAAGGCGGGGCGCTCAAGATATCCGTTAACGGGATAGACGGTGAACTCGCCTTGTCCCATAGCCGGCATGATCTCGATTTTCTGATGGCTGTACATATTACGAAGATTATCTTTTGCGAGCATGTATTAGTCCTCCTGTTTTGATTTGAGTTCTTGATCGAATGCGATGTGGGCTTCCCAAATAGCGGCATCCATTTCGCTAATAGGCGGGTTGATGAAGGGGTAGTAGTTTCCACCCTCCGAGAAAGACCGGAATTCTTCGGTGACATCCTTCTTGATATCCTCTAAAGTCATCAAACCGGTATTCAGTCCTGCTTGGTATTTCTGAAAATTGGGCGAAACGCCGAACGCCATCTTACCTCCGGTGATTTCTTTCATCGTTACAATGTCGTTGATATCCATGCATTGCAGACAATCGACACCGATCTCGGCGATATCCGGAATGATAGGTTCTATCAAGCCGCAGGAATGTAATTCGAAAATCATCCCCAGACTATGGCAATGATCGACTATCTTTTCCAAGCGCGGTTTGAATGCGGCTCTCCATATATCAGGGCTGAAGAAAAGGGCGATTTGTGTTCCGTAGTCATCATGGAAATTCATGACATCCGGATTGTAATACTCTTTGATTTTGGTCAATTGGGCGCACTTGAAGTCCACCATCGCATCCAGGAACTTTTCAACCTCGTCGAGATCTGTGAGTAAGGCGCATAAGGCGTTTTCGAATCCCATCAAAGTATGCATACGCTCGAACAGCCCGTTCAGACTGCTTGTGTAGATCATTTTGTGTTCCCTATCCAAGTCTGCGACATGGTCGATTTCAGCGGCTTTTTCCCAATCCCATGCTTCCATATCCGGGAATACTACGCATTCTTCCCATTCGGTGATATCCTCACAGATCGGGGCGACTTTGCTATCCGGCACCGGTCCGGGTTCACCTTCGATATAGGCCCATTTCACGCCAAACCAATCAGTCCCACCCTTTCCCCCGGCGGGCCGTTCGATATAGCCGTTTTGAGGGGCGAGGAAGTGGGTTCCCTCCATCAAGAGGTGGGGAAGTCCTTCGGGAATTTCATGTTTGTAAACAGCCAGAATATTTTCTTTGGGTGTATACCTCAATTGAATTACCTCCATTATCGATTGGCCGTTGAATCAGTCTAGATTGTGTCGAGTCCTATAGTTGCGTTCGTTTCCGAACGCGTCAATATGCGACGACATTTTGCATCTGCCATTTTCTGATTAGAAAAGTAAGTTTTATAGTTTAAGTGAGTAAAGAGATTATTTTTAAGGTGCGAAACACTGTCGGCGGTGTTTGTCGAAGAGGTGTCAACTGATTGTCTTTGTGTCGGAATCTGCGAGGGTGAATGCCGGTGACTTGGGTTCGAGGGTTATCGGGATACTGCCCTGGTATTGGATTTCTCAGAAGTATTCTCCACACATATTAACAACTTACTTTTCCCCAGCTACCGTATGCCTGTGGTTATCAAGAAAGCGGTTGTCACGCTTCCTTATGATTCGGCGATGCAAGATGTGTTGGAAACGGTTCCATCTCGATTGGCGATCTGAAAAAGGAGAGGAGAAAGAATGGTCAAACGTATAGTGGAAGAAGTTCATGGCGATGGCGGCAATGTGATTCGTCCGGACTTTTTTCGCGAGACACCTGTAAAACTCACTGGCGGTGATCTTCCTTGGCAATGGGAAGAGGACGGGCTGATTGCTACGCGATCGGCCGCTTGGGCAGCGCCCGGTTGCCATGACGGCTGCGGTGTCATCATCTACACCGATCAA
>JAAXUU010000312.1 GCA_013335845.1 Actinomycetota bacterium | reverse complement strand
AGCCTCCCAAGGCGACTGAGTCCGCCTCAAGCGCAGAGCTCTTGAAGCGCGCTGCCGACGCTTGCGGGCGTACCGGCTTGGTATGTGCAGGCGGTTCGACCGTCGACGCCAGGACGTTCCTCACGCAACTCTGGGAGCAGATCCATATCGGCGGTGCAGACGGAAACGCTACCGGTCGAAACATCCATCAGCGTTCGCTCGATGAGGCTGTGCGTCTTACCAAGGCTATCAGCGCCATCACGCTCTCTGATTATGACGCAGAAGAAGCACTCGATGTCTTCGAAGGCAAAGAGGACTTCTCGCTCTAAGATTTCCCGGCTTCACAGTAAGCCCCCGGCTTCGAAGTACTTCCCGGATACACAGAAAAACGACCACGATTCGCTTTTGAATCGTGGTCGTTTCAGTTTCATAGTGGTCGACTCATTTTTATCGGAGCCTTGTTCTTGCGCGAAGAAGCACGTTGCTTCCTACGAGGTTTTCTCGGCTTTCTCACCGTCGGCAAGGGATTGTTTTCTCGGGACGATGACTTTCTCGTCGAGGGATACGAAGCATTTGTCGACGTCGTCCTTATCCAATTGAGGTGTGAAGAGGCTCACGAGCGGCACGATGATCAAGCTGCCTATCATCGCCAAAGTACCGGCAATGATGGAAGATGAGAGGAAACCGAACAGCATATTCGAAACCGTGAACCCGACACCGAAGATGAAACTCGCCCATACGGCGGCTTTGGTGATGCGCTTGAAGTAGAGACCGTAGAGGAAAGGCGCGAGGAATGCGCCGGCCAAAGCACCCCAGGAAATGCCCATGAGTTGCGCGATGAAGGTAACCGAGGAGTTGTATTGTATGAGCGCGATGACGGCGGAGATGATCACGAAGATCACGAGCAGGACACGCATGGTCAGGAGCTGCTTCTTCTCGGACATATCTTTGGAGATATTGTCTTTGATGAGGTCGAGCGTGAGTGTCGAGCTCGAGGTCAGGACAAGCGCGGAGAGCGTCGACATCGAAGCGGATAGAACGAGAAGCACTGTGAGCCCCATGAGGAAATCAGGTAGAGACGAGAGCATGGTGGGGATGATGGAGTCGTAGATCGGCACACCGTTCTTGTAGGTGATCACTTCGCCGAAGAGACGCCCGAAACCACCGAGGAAGTAGCTGCCGCCGGCGATAACGACTGCGAAGGCGGTTGAAACGATGGCCCCGGTCTTGATGTCCTTCTCGCTCTTGATAGCGTAGAACTTCTGCACCATCTGGGGGAGACCCCAGGTTCCAAGTGACGTGAGTATGATAACCGTGATGAGTCCCCAGATATCCGGCCCGAAGAAGGAGGTGAAGGCTCCCTGCATTCCCGCGGTCGCCGCAACGTCGTTCTCGACCTGGGAGAGCGAGATGAGGGCGTTCGTGAAGCCACCTTGGTCACCCAATACCGTCGCAATAACCGCGACGATACCGACGAGCATGATTCCGCCTTGGATGGTATCGTTGACGACGGTTGCCATGTAGCCACCTAGAACGACATATATACACGTGAGCGCCGCCATGCCGATGACGACATATTCATAGGGAAGGTTGAAGGCCATACCGAAGAGACGCGATAGGCCGTTGTACACAGAAGCGGTGTAGGGGATCATGAAGATGAAGATGATGGCGGCGGATACGATCCGCAGCGATTTGCTCGCGTAGCGTTTTCCGAAGAATTCCGGCATCGTTTTCGCGTCGAGGGTTTGTGTCATGACACGGGTTCTGCGTCCGAGAATCCACCATGCAAGGAGGCTCCCGATAAAAGCATTGCCGACCCCGATCCACGTCGCGGCTACGCCGTACTTCCATCCGAATTGGCCCGCGTAACCCACGAAGATAACGGCCGAGAAATACGTCGTCCCGTAGGCGAATGCCGAAAGCCAAGGACCTACGGTCCGTCCTCCCAACACGAATCCGTTGACGTCGCTCGAGTGCTTGCGGCAATAAATACCGACTGCAATCGTGACCGCGAAGAATACGGCGATAATCGCAATTTTCAATATCATGACAGCCCTACGTTTCCCCTGAAATCCAATGTAAACTGCATAAGTGTAACGAAACAATTTGCATGCTCATAGCGAAAGCATGCAAATTGGTTGATATTCAGGGCAGAGTGGTTAGGAAAGGTTAGTCTTCCGATGGGTTGTATCAGACGAATGAGGAGTCAGAATGGTTAATTTCGAGCAGTTCGGACGCGAAGTTGCAAGCGCCGCCGCCGGTCTCGCAGATAGTGCGACCCAATTTGCAGGCGAGGTGGGCGAAAGCGTCTCGAATGCTTCGGAGGGTTTGGCGCGTTTCAAGCGCTTCAACGAGACAGGGCGTGACTTGTTCATCTCCGGGGCGGTCACCAGCCATGGTGGTAATCTCTCAGAGAGCGACGGAGTGAGTATCTGGATTTCGCGGAGAGATTCGATGCTGGGACGGTTATCAAGCGGTGACATCGCGAAGACGGCTTGGGAAGCATGTGATAGTGACGAGGGCTGCTCGCGGGAACTGGTCGTCCATCGCGCCATGTATTTCGGTTATGCCCAGCGCTTGAATCTCGAGCCGGGGCAATTCCGTGCCGCGATCGTGCATGCACATACGCGTCATACGATCTTCCGTTCCCTGATCGAGGAGAAGATCGTTCCGCTCGATAGCGA
>JAAXUU010000311.1 GCA_013335845.1 Actinomycetota bacterium | reverse complement strand
CTTTATTCGGAGTAAAAATGAACATAAACCGCGATATCTACTTGAATAGGCTTATTAAACGCAAAAACAATGGGATGGCTAAAGTAATCACAGGCATCCGTCGTTGCGGAAAGTCATACCTACTCTTCACCCTGTTCAAAGAAGACCTCATAAACACAGGCGTACCCGATGATCACATCATTGGTGTGGACCTTGATGGAATAGAAAATAAAGAACTTCGCGATGCAACGAAGCTCTATGCTTATGTGAAAGAGCGCATTGTCGACAATCATCCATACTATGTCTTCCTTGATGAAATACAATTCGTGGAAGAATTCCCTGACGTAATAAACGGTCTCTTGCGCTTACGTAACGTTGATGTATATGTTACAGGCAGTAATTCCAAGCTTCTTTCAACTGATATTCTTACAGAATTCCGCGGTCGTGGTGATGAGGTTAGAGTATATCCCCTATGTTTTTCCGAATATGCTTCAGCTTACCAAGGTAGCATCGATGCTGCATGGAAAGACTACTATACGTTTGGTGGCATGCCGTTAGTTCTTTTCCGCGACGATGACGAGATGAAAGCGAGCTATCTCTATTCCCTTTTCGACACCGTTTATCTTCGAGATATTTGCGAAAGGAACAACATCCGACACGTTGAAGAGCTGGATGTACTCGTCAATATCCTAGCCTCATCGACCGGTTCGCTCACCAACCCTTCTAAGATTCAAAAGACATTTAAGAGCACTCAAACAAGCTCGATATCCGATAAAACAATCAAGACATATATCGATTACTTGGAAGATGCATTCCTAGTTGAGTCGGCTCAGCGCTATGACGTCAAGGGGCGCAAATATATAGATACCCCGCTTAAGTATTACTTCGTCGATGTTGGCCTTCGCAATGCACGTCTGCGATTCCGCCAACAAGAAGAGAACCATATTATGGAAAATATCATCTTCAATGAGTTGCTGGTACGCGGCTATTCGGTAGATGTCGGCGTTGTCACTACAACCCTGATCGACGGGGAAGGTAAACGTCGTCAAAAGCAGCTCGAAGTCGATTTCGTGGCAAAGCGCGGAAATGATCAGTGCTACATTCAATCTGCGTTCTCCATGTACCCGGCTGAGAAAGCTGCTCAGGAAAAGCACTCCCTCGAAAAGATTGCCGACTCGTTCAGAAAATACGTTATCGTGAAAGATGATATTAAGGCAAAACGCGATGACAGCGGCATAGTGACCATGGGATTATTCGACTTCCTTTTGAACGCTGACAGCTTGAACGTATGACGCCTGATGCAGCTGACGTCATCTTGGCAAAAAATCGATTAGGTAGATGACGAGAGCTTGAAACGATTCTTGGCGCGATATCGACGATAAATCCGAACGCTCCGCAAATCTGCGTATGCGCAAAAGATCCAATCGATACGAGCGTGTGGCAGGAAATCGTCGAGCGATTATTCTGCTACGAATCTCACGACTCAATCAACTAGGCGAGTTCAATCAACCAAGTACGTTCAATCACCTAATACACTCAATCAAGTAGGTATGATGATGCCTCAAAACGGAACTCGGCTCAGAAGGGTGATGCCGCCGACGTTGCAATGGTCTACGATTCATACTCGTAGTCAGTCGAATTGCGCCGAAGAAGCCAAGCGGTTTGACGAGAGGTGCGCGATTCGATGGTGCATGCGGATTGTTCGCGTAAGCGATAGAAAACCAGAAATAGATTTGCAACGTGGAAAGGTGAAGAATATGTCCGTTCCGTTTGATCCAAAAGAATTACGAGTGGTCGCAGTGGTTCCTCCACTTAACCCCGAGTTACCCCCTGTTCCGCTCTATGACTTTCCCGTATCTATGCACGATGGGTACAAGGCTCTTACCGATCGCAAACCCATCTGGCAAGTGACCGGAATCGAAGTCGCGTATTTCATTCCCAAGGTGTATCCCGACAGCATTGCACGTGCCTTGGTTTTAGATGCGCAGGAACTCGCTCCCGAGGAGCGCGGTGGCAAGGACATGTTCGGAATCGAATGGGAATTCGTTCCGGTAGCCAACGGTTCCATGGTGAAGCCGGGAAATCCTCTTTTGGACGATGCGAACGAATGGCCTGACAAGGTTGTCTGGCCTGACATCGGCAGCTGGGATTGGGCCGGTAGTATCGAAGCGAACAAGGGATATCTCAAATCCGAGAACTTCAACTCGTGCTGGATTTTCACGGGATGGTACGAGCGCCTGATCTCGTTCATGGATTTCGAAGGTGCGGCTATCGCTCTTATCGATGAAGACCAGACCGATGCGGTGAAAGATCTTTTCGGCCATCTGTCGGATCTGTACATCAAATTCTGCGATAAGGTCATCGAGAGTTTTCCTGAAATCGACGGGTTCTATGTCCACGATGACTGGGGTTCTCAGAACGCTCCCTTTTTCTCATCTGCGGTGGCTGAAGAATTGATTGTTCCTGCCATGAGGAAATTCACCGACCACGTGCATTCTCGTGGAAGGGTCTGCGAACTGCACAGCTGTGGGAAAATCGAGCAGCAGGTTCCAAATCTTATTGAAGCCGGCTGGGATGTCTGGAACGGCCAACCTATGAATGATAGCCAGAAACTCTATGAGCTCTATGGCGACGGGATGATAATCGGAGTCATGCCAGACCCCATCGCGCCTAACGCTTCGGAAGAA
>JAAXUU010000310.1 GCA_013335845.1 Actinomycetota bacterium | reverse complement strand
CACATTATTGAATTTCTACAATACGATTTTCCCCTTCGTGGCAACCGCTTTGTTTCTTCTGCCCATCATCGGCAGTGGTTGGGCGGCATCGATATCGGCTTTCGTATATTTTGCCTTCTTCATAATCTCTTCACTGATGATGGTATCCGGAATACAAATCGCCCGCGAGACAAGAGTCGATACGCTCTTCGCGTTCGGCATATTCGCCGGTAGTTCGTATTTGCTCTTGGATATCGGAACAATAGTGGGAATCAGGCAATTCATGCAAAATGATTACGGTCAACTGAATCTCGCATTGATCGCCCTTTTCTCGATATATGTCTTATCCCTGACGCTGGGTGTCATCCACAACAAACGCTTCAGTGATGATGAGGAAGAGACCGCAACGGAGACCGATAAAGAAAGCGCAGCTTCACTAGTTGGCCAAACACCTCTGGCGGACGTCCTGTCCGAACAGTGCGAGATCCTTGCGGAAAAGTATGGACTGTCATCTCGTGAAGCTGAGATTATGAAACTTGTCACCCGCGGTCGAGACGTCCCGTATATTGCGAAGCAACTCAATATCTCCGAGAATACGGTGCGCTACCATAGCAAGAATCTCTACTACAAGGTCAACGTGCATAATAAGCAAGACTTGGTAAGCCTTGTCGAAGGAATAGGGAGTGCGGAGTCGCATTTCGTTGGTGATTAAAAACTGCGCCGGTTAATACCTTAGAGCGCAAGTCCAAATACCCATCGATGCCGATACCCTGACAAAGTCGTTGTCCTGAGGAGCGTGGATGAAGGCTCCATCACCGATGTAGATTCCCACATGACCACTTTTCCAGAGGATGTCACCCGGTTCCGCGTCGCTCACCGATAGCTCCATAGCGGCGCTGTATCTCTGCTCTCCTGAACCTCTAGGGATATCGATACCCGCTTGTCGGTAACAGTATTGCGTGAGGCCGGAGCAATCGAGACCTACACCCGGGGAGGATCCTCCCCATACATAGGGGACACCGAGCTGTGTATAGGCGGCATCGACGATTGCGTTACCGGTGATGGGATTTGGGACGGGCTTGTTCGTATAACCCCTCTTCTTTTCAGCCTCCCTCTCTTCCGCAGCCTTTTCCTCTGCTATGAGTTGGGCGATGTCAGCTTCGAGGCTATCGAGTTCTGCCTGGTAGGCGGCCAACTTTCCCTCTACCAAAACTTTCGCTTCTTCAGCGGCAGTGAGTTGAACGGCGGCTTCGTGCTCCAAGGCGGCGTATTCGTCACGCGCAGCCTGCGCCTCGATGCGAGCGACCTTCATCTGCTCGACGTAATCGGCGTCGTCCTGATTGAGGTCGTTCATCACATCCCACGTTGTGATGAAATCCGAGAATGACTTCGAGTTACATAGCACGTCGATAAATGAAGGGGAGCCTTCGCGATACATGACTGTGACCCGAGTACTCAAGTGAGCTTGGAGTGAGGAGATTTTCTCTTCAGCGGCATCTATGCGCCCTTGTGCTTCTTCCATCCCGGCGACGGCGATGTCATGAGCTTCGACGCAGCCGTTGTAATCATCAACAGCGAGCTCGAAGTCTTCCAACATTGCGTCGAGTTTTTCCTGCACGGCATCTGCTTCGGCTTGTTTCTCGGCGGAAGTAGGTACCGCAAATGCCGATAGGGGGTTTGATACTGCGATAAGGGCGGCTCCGATAAGTGCGTTGCCGAAGAATACCCTACGAGTCATAGTCTTCAAAGCAAGCCTTCTTTCTCGCTACTTTCTCGTTATTCGAGACGAACGCATACACTCGCTCAGCCGATGTACTATGCGTGTCCGGCTGCTATCCTACCATATATTGATGCAATAGATAAAGTAATGCACACATTCGAGACAATGCCGGGAGAATCCCATCGAGCTGCCGTGGATACATGCAGGGCGCGCATTCCGCTGTTTCAAAAGTTTGCAACCGGCATATATAAAAAACAGCCCATGTAACTGCGATAACAGAAAATGGGCTGTTGGGTTCATGGTAGGGGCGGTGGGATTCGAACCCACATGTCTTTCGACGGAGGATTTTAAGTCCTCAGCGTATGCCGTTTCGCCACGCCCCCGAAGTACATGTGTAATGATAACCAAAATCCGAGAAAAGTGCGCTATAAATCTCTGCTGGCGTCAAGGAGAATCCCTTGAAGGATGTCAGACTCGCTCACTGTACATGCAGAAAGGCCCGCGAGCCGTAACACGACCTGTAAAATAATCACTCCGGCGACGATGACATCCGCACGCTCGGGCTCGAGTCCACACACTTTCCTGCGTTTCGTCAGCGGCATCGCCGCAAGCGATTGCGCTATTTGGCTCACCGTTTCCGCACGTAATTCCGCGCCATGCACTCGCTCTGAATCATATATATCCATTGCGCGGTCGATGGAGACGAGTGAAGTAGCCGTACCGGCAACAGCGATGATTTTTTCCGGCTTCTTCGGGAACTGCCGGAAATAGGGTTGCATTTCCGAAACAATCCATGCGTCAGCCTCCTCGATCTCCTTCAGTGTAGGAGGATCGGACCGCAAGAAGAGATCGCGCACGCGTCTAGATCCGATATCGAACGAGTGCGCCATTTTTATGCGCGTAACCGGAATACCGTCAGCCCCAAGCTCAGCGCTCCCCAAGACGACTTCCGTGGAACCGCCGCCGATG
>JAAXUU010000309.1:2127-2675 GCA_013335845.1 Actinomycetota bacterium | reverse complement strand
TTCGCGCCGTCGAGATCGACGACATGCAGCCATTTCGCGCCCTGTCCCAAGAACTCATACGCCTGCTTCAGGGGGCTCTCGTTATAGACTTGCGCCCTTGCATAGTCACCTTGCGACAGACGCACGACACGCCCGCCCAAGATATCGATTGCCGGAAAAATAATCATCTTGTTCACCTCCGATACAACACGAACCTGAAAATCCAAGCAGTTCGCGTTATCGAACCTTTCCTTCGTAGACGATGCGTCCGAAATTGAGTAATACGCGAAGCCCCAGACTCGAGGACTTCTCGGGGTGGAACTGCGTACCGTAGATATTCCCTTTGCGAAGCGATGAGGGGAAGGCGGTCGCATGGGTGGTATATGAGGTGATGGACCGAGAGTCTTCGACACTCACCCGGTACGAATGGGTGAAATAGAAATAGGAGCCCTCTTCGATTCCGTCGAAGAGCGGACTTAGCGCACACCCCTCGAATTCCAGCGAGTTCCAGCCTACGTGGGGCACTTTGACGCGAACCCCGTCCGATCGGACGTCTTCCATGCGTACGC
>JAAXUU010000309.1:0-2117 GCA_013335845.1 Actinomycetota bacterium | reverse complement strand
AGACCCTCGCACCACTGTCCCGGCGCGCAGCCTTCATCACCACGCGTCAACAGGAGTTGCATTCCGAGACAAATCCCCAGAAAGGGGACTTCGTCCTCGAGGACATGCTTCCGGATAGCATCGATCTGCCCGAGTTCCCGCATCGTGGTGGCGGCATCATCGAAGGCGCCGACACCGGGAAGCACGATGGCGTCGGCACGAAGGATATCGGCCGGTTCGGACGTGATGAACGCGTCGAAACCGACTGCTTCTATCCCGCGCTGCACGCTTCGCAGGTTCCCTTTGCAATAATCAACGATCGCGATCGCCATCAGAGAGTCCCTTTCGTGGAAGGTATCGCGCCTTGTGTGCGCGCATCGATCGCCACCGCTTCGGCCAGTGCTCGCGCAGCTGCCTTCGAGGCGGCCTCGATGATGTGGTGCGAGTTCTCGCCCGTAAGCGAGCGGATATGCATGGTGATACCCGCATTCGTGCAGAGTGCGATGAAGAACTCCTTCGCGAGGCTCGTATCGAAAGTGCCGATGAACTCGATGGGAAGTGCTACGTCCCAGTGCAACTGTCCACGCCCGGAGATATCGACGGCAGCCAACACCAAGGCTTCATCCATGGGGATGAGGGCATTCCCGAACCGCGTGATTCCCGCCCGGTCACCGAGCGCATTCGCGAATGCCTGACCTAGGACGATGCCGCAGTCCTCGACGGTGTGATGTGCGTCGACCTCGAGGTCGCCTTGGGCGATAAGGTTCAAATCGAACAGACCGTGACGACCGAATGCAGTGAGCATGTGATCGAAGAACGGTATGCCGGTTTCCACTACAGTTGCGCCGCGACCGTCAAGGCCGAGGGTCATGCGGATGTCCGTCTCCTTCGTCATCCGCTCGATACTTGCTTCACGCATCATGACTACCTTCTCTCCAGAATAGAACCGAGTGCCGCCAGAAAGCGTTCATTCTCTTGTTCACTGCCCACCGACACTCGCAGACAATCCTCCAGGCCGGGAGCGGACGAGAAATCCCGAATGAGCACGGAATAGCTTTCGTACAACTCCTCCCACACCGCATGTGCATCCTCTACGCGGAACATGATGTAGTTCGCGTAGCTCGGGAATGCGGTTACACCGGGGAGGGCGCACAGATCTTGATAGAGTCCCTCACGTCGCGCGACGATAGCTTTCGTATCTTGGGTGAAAACGTCGCGATTCTTGACTATCTCCTCGGCGATGACCTGCGACACCGCATCGACCGAGTAAGGCTGACGGACTTTCAAGAACTCGCCGATCACGTCTTCGTCACCGAGGATATATCCGCAGCGGACACCCGCGAGTGAATACGCCTTCGAGAATGTATGCAGTATCAGAAGATTCTTATGCGTCCCCAGATACGGAGCCATGGTCTCTCCTGAAAACTCACCATAGGCTTCATCGACGAGGATCAAGGCATCGGTCGCATCGAGAAGTTTGACTAGGAACTCCTCCGAAACGATGTTACCCGTAGGGTTGTTCGGATTCGTCACTATGACGAAATCGATATCGCCTTGCCCCACACGGTCGAGCACGGCCTGTTCATCGATCGAATAATCATCGAGGCGGGCGATCTCCACGGTCTTTGTGCCGGTGAGATAGGCGTTGTACGCATAGACTGAAAACGTCGGGGACGTATTCAGGAATTTGCGCTCACTGCCTCCCCATGCAAGGAAGATATTGAAGAGCATCTCGTCCCCACCGTTGCCGACCAGGACATTCTCCGGAGAGAGTTCATGCGTCTCGGCGATCAAGCTGCGCAGAGATGTGGCGAGGGGATCCGGATAGCGGTTGAACGCAAGCGTTTCCAGTCGAGCGAGAATCCCCTCCTTTATCGCGTGAGGTATATCCGAAGGATTCTCGTTCGCGCTCAAGAACACCTCCGCCGGATAATTCTTCGCATCGTAAGGAGACAAGGCCCTCAAGCGCGGATTGGACGGACGGACACTATTCATCGCCGCAGCTCCCGCACGAACACCCTTCATCATGCTCTATGGTGTTCATCCGCTCAAATTCCGCCTGCACCAGATCGATACGCATGTTCACGGCTTCGGCATGAGCCCAAAGTCCTTCTCGATTCGCGATGGTCGTGATCGCT
>JAAXUU010000061.1 GCA_013335845.1 Actinomycetota bacterium | reverse complement strand
TTTAACGGGCGGTCTTTTTGATAGGGGTGAAGCGATCGATCGCGTGCGGGAAGAGAAGATTAATCCTGATCCCACTTAGCCTTGAGTTTCTTAGCGGAGAGCAAGGCGTAGAGAAGGGATACGGCGACCACAGCATAGGCGACGACGCCGATGACGTATGCAGTCGGCCATCCTTTTGCTCCGGCGATACCGGTGATGATAACGGCACCGAAACCACCGAGGATAGCGATACCCATGTTGAGGTATGAATAGATTTTCGCATAGTTCTTGAGTCCGAAGACCGTACGTGTTACCAACGGAAGTCCGACCGACATCATAGCGTCAGCGCAACCTATGCAGAAGCCACCGAAAAGCATGGGTCCCCTGTTGCCGCCGAACATGATGAACGTCACATAACCTACCATGACGAGGACGGCGAAGAAAGTGATGGTGGGAATAAGACCGAGTTTGTCGGAAAGGAAACCGAGGAGGATCTTACCGATGATGTTACCGAGGGCCCCGGCGGAAATCATCGTGGCACCGACCATGGCGGCATCGGCGATACCTGTGGTAGCAGCGAAAACGGGCATCGTCGACTTGAAACCGCCACCGAGTGATATCAAGCAGGCGGCGATGAATACTGCATAGAAAGCTAACGTGCCGAGAGCGATTTTCGGTGCCATGCCACCTTTTGCGGCAGCAGCGTTCTTCGCCTCGAAAGCTGCGACGGCTTCTGTTTCATCTGAGCCGCAGGGCTTGAGACCCATATCTTCCGGGTGTACACGGAAGAGGATAAGTGAAACAGGTACGATCAAGACGAAAGCGAGAGCGGCTTCGACGAGGAAAGCGGTGTTGTATCCGGAAGCTTTGATGATACCGGCGATCATAGGTGACCAAACGAAGGCGCCGACGCCGGTGAAAGCAGAAGCGATACCGAGGAATCTTCCTGCTTTATGAGGGGCGAACCAGTTGTTGATCAGGGTAGAGGGACCGACGAGGAATAGAATCGGACCGCAAAGACCCCAAATACATGCCGATGCATAGAAACCGTAGATATTGGTCCAGAACGAGTTCAGCACGAGAGAAATCGTGATAGCGATTCCGGCGATCCCGAAGAGGAGACGCCCGTCGACTTTGTCGAATAGACGACCTGCGAAAGGAAGCCAGACCAGCATGACGATAGAGTACACAGTCATCATGAGAACCACGGAAGGAATCGCGACACCTGTAGCTTTGGAGATAGGCATAAAGAAGTTTCCTACTACGTTCAGGACAAGACCCATAGCTCCGGCATTCAACAAACACACACCAACGAAAACTGCATATGCGCGGTGAAGACCTTTTTTCTCTTCCACCATTTAAAACTCACATCCCTTCAACAAAAACATTAATAAGACTTGCAAAACAGATTACTATGTTTTGCCAACACCCCCTTGTAAAGCTTCGGTTCCTTGCGCAGCGAAGAAGACTCCATTCCCTTTGCTGCATATCTATCGTAAGTTCGAGGGGCAATACCCACGAACTCTAGACACCTAGCGGGTCAGAAGAGCGAAACGGGTGTTCCCGTCCATCTTCTTGACGAGGTCCTCGACTTCGCCGTGATACATGCACCACGCCTGGCAGTGCTGCACGCACATGGGCATCTTGCCCTTGGTGACGCGGTCCTCGCACATATCGCAGGCTTTTGTGAGCACCGGCAGGAAGAACCACTCCCACTTACCGGCTTCGTCGCCCGTCTCGTACTTGAAGGGTCCGGTTTCGGTGAGCTTGATGCCGAACTCACCTTTCGCAAGACCGAGTTGTTTCTTGCATGCCACTTCACAGGAATGACACCCCGTGCAGTACTCGTAGTTGATAAGGATACCTTTCATCGCAGCCTCCTATTCTTCGATCAATGGGTAGGGCTGGCCGGGAGCATATTCATGGAACGTGCCTTTAGTCGCGACAACGTCACCCGGAAGGATATCGCCTTCATGTACAGGATAGATCTTGCAGAGCATGCTCTTGATAGCGGAACCGATACCACCTTGGCCCGTACGGTATGCTTCCGTCATATTATTCAGGTTCGAGGTGAAGGTCCCGAACAGATTGGGCTCTGCACCTTCCTGCTCGGGGAACCACCAACCATGCTCTGCGTGGACCACACCGGGCTTGGTCTGTTCGGTGACGAGAACCTTCTGCTTGAAGCGGGCACCGCGGCTATTCTCAACCCATACCCATGTGTCATTCGAGACATTGTAGGTTTTGGCATCATCGGGATGGACCATGATGAGCGGATCCGGGTGGAACTCACGCATGCTGGGCAACTGGCGATGCTCGGAATGGAAGAACTCGAAGGAGCGTCCGCCGCCGGATAGGATAAGCGGGAAACTCTCGTAGGTCTTGGGTGTGGAAACAGGGCTCTCGGGAGGCTCGATGTGGAAAGGCAGGGGATCGACTCCCCATGAATCGAAACCATACGACCAGAGTTCGACACGACCCGTAGGTGTATTGAATCCGACGCTGCCATCGGGCCTGAGCATACCCTTCTCATATTTCCTATAGGTTGCGTCCCAATCCCAATATTCCGTTCCGCCTTGTTCGACGAGCGTCTTGAAGTCTTTGTCGTAGAGCGTTCCATTCGGCGCGCACTGGTCGGTGAGGTACCATGTGCAGAAATCTTCATCGGTTTCCCATGGCCAATTCTCCGGTTTGATGCGCTTACCGAGATCCAAGACGATCTGCTCGTCGCTTCGAGCCTCGTAGTATTCACTTACTTTCTTCATGGAGCGTACAGGGGTCCACCATGTGCGGACGGAGTTGCGCTCGCAACTCATCGCCGCGGGTAACACTATGTCTGCGCAGGCGACGGCTGTCGGCGTCATAAAGGGATCGACGACGACCACGAACGGAATCTTGCGCATCGCCTGGTATACGCGAGGAGCATCCATACCCGGGCATGAGAGTGCATTCGAGCTCTGGATCCAGAACATTTGTACTGAGTACGGTTCACCGGTTTCCATAGCGTAGAGGATGGAATCCGAGTCGGCGCAGGAAACGATTTGGGATTCATTGATACCGGAAACGCTTGGGATCAATTTGCGGGCGTATACTTCCGGGTCGATAAGGTGGTCGCCCAAGCCGTAACGCTTCTCGATCAAGAACGCACAGCGTGCCAGCATGTTACCGCCGGGATTATCGATGTTTCCGGTGATCGCCATGATGTCGGCAACAGCTTCGGTCACGCCCAGTGCTGCAATCTGCTGCTCGAAAGCGAGACCCCACTGGATCGCGCAGTTCTTCGCGTTTGCAATGAGACGAGCCGCCCCACGGATATCCTCGGAATTCACGCCGCAGACCTCAGCTGCCCACTCAGGGGTTTTATCGGCGACTCGCTCGACCAAGGCTTCATAGCCATAGCACCAGAGTTCGACGAAATCATGATCGATGAGGTCCTCGGTGGTGATGACGTTGAGCATGGCCATAGCGAGGACCGCATCGGTGCCGGGACGGATGGGGAGCCAATAGTCCGCGCGGACGCCCCACCATGTGAGGCGAGGGTCGACAGATACTATTTTGGTGCCCATTTGATGGCACAGTACGAGCCAGTGTCCCAAGAATGCGTCGGCGTTGGATTTTATGGGCTCGTTACCCCAGATGACGACGACTTCCGGGCGTTCCCAATCCTCGTTTGCGTAGCGATCCTCATGTGCCTGGGAAGCATCGACGAGGCACATATCACCGAATTTGGCGGTCGTACCGATCATGCGAGGGAGGTAGCAGGCGAATCCGTTGAAACCGAAGGTCGATACGTTCGGTGTCTCCATACATGCGCTTGCGAAGTAAGGAACCTGCCAACCGATATTTCGACCGGTACCGTGTACGACGACGATGGATTCGGAGCCGAACTCCTTCTTGATGTTCAGAACCTTTTCCGTGATCTCGTCGTATGCTTCATCCCATGAGATGCGCTCCCACGTGTTCTCACCCCGTTCGCCCACTCGGCGCAAAGGGTATTTAAGGCGGTCGGGATGATTAACCGCTTCGGGCATGGCCAAGCAGCGCATGCAAAGCTTGCCGCTGGCAACCGAGTTCAGGGGGTCACCCTCAACTTTCTCGAGTTTTCCATCTTTGGTGTAGAGCAGAACTCCACAACCGTTATGACAGCCAGGGGGAGACCAGTGGGTCGTACGCGTTACCGTATATTCGCCCTCGGTCCATTCGATTTCACCCTCATGGTATGCCTTGCGGTCGATACTATCGAGGAATTCCTTGTAATCTGCCATACCCCCTCCTTTCTTTTGAATGCCGTTACCGATACTAGATGCCAAACAAAACACACGATTTGTTTCGCATGTTGATTATCGGCTGTTGCGAGTAAAACTCACTACGCGCAAAACCTAATTCTTACTAGCACGGGCATTTTGTCATTAGACTTGTAGGCCTATTTGTCCCTTTTTTGGGAATGTAAGGATATGTACTATCTGCTAAATCGTATTGAGATAGATCGGATCGGCAAGACCGGTCGCCAAATTATTCGATTGCGGCTTCGATGATGGTATCTGCGAGTAGTAGTTCCGGACGGGGAGTTTATTTCTCGTCGAGGTCGACGGCTTCGATCAAGTCGATGAGGTCCTGCTGCGAATGCACGCCGACTTTTTTATATACATTGTAGATGTGGGCTTTCGCTGTATGGTTCGAGATCACCAAGCTGTTCTCGATGTATTCTGCATTGCGCCCTTTGCCGAGCAGGATCAGAACCTCTAGCTGCCGGGGAGATAGATCATAGCGTCGTGCGACATCTTCACATTTAATGGAGAATAAGCCTGCCTTTGATTTTTCGGTTTGGGGCTCGGTTACTTTACCTGAGGTACCTGGCTCGACCTTCACATCGTCCTTTGTGTAGACGAATGTCCTTGTGATGATGAAAATCGCCATAATGAGTACTACGACGAGCGTGATCGCGTTGTCGCCCCATGTCGATGTCTTGAAAGCCCAGTAACTGACCGCCCATCCGACGAACATACCGAAGGCGTTTCCGACGCGACCATAGCTGAATATACTCGTCGCGCGAAGGTGCTGGCTGATACCGGTTTTGGATAGGAGGGATGTGTTGATGATGCCATATGCAGTGAATACACCTATAAGGAATGCCGCGCAGATAAGACGCCCATTGGCGTTCAAGAATAGCATGGGGAATATGCCACAAGCAGAAAGCGGTAGGAAATAACGCAAAGGTTTGTCGAGCTCTGATTTTTTTCTGATCATCGCAAGGAGTATCATTGCGACACTGCCTGCAATGATCGCGACACCGATGTACAGGACACTCCGCGGTTGCACCTCTGCGATTGTTCCGCAGTAACCCGCAAAGCCGAATCCGATGCTGTAAACGAAGGCCAAAAAGATCGAGCCTCCCGATACGCGTGCCTTTTCATGGGGTTCCTCCGGGTAGGAAGCCAACTCTTCTTTGAGATTCCTAGGCTTGTTTTCCCGAGCGGGGATTGGACGGAATCGGGGCAGGAACCCGATTGTCGCCATGAGAACGGTTAGCCCTGCGAGTGAGGCCGAGGTCACCCCGACTATCGTGATGACGATAGCAGCTGGTATGACCTGCAAGGAACCGACGATGACGAAAACGAGTCCGCCGAGCCCCATCATGCCAGCATTGATCAGCAAGACATTCCGGTCCCGTCCCAAGGAATACAGGAATTTCGACCATTGGACCATGAGTAAGACGTAACCGATACCTCCGGCTATCCAAAACGGGACGGCGCCTACGGTGTGTAAGAGCGAGGGGAATACGACAGGTAGGCAATTGAGGGGTATCAGGATGAGCGAGCCGATGAATAAAATCGCTACACCGATCGGTTTCATAAAAAAATCAGAGAGTTTTCCTGTGATCACGAATGCGACCGAAACGGTGAAAAGCAGGACCAAGCGCATGGTTTGCGCCTGGTCTTCGCCGTAAAGGGAGAGGGGGAGTAAGGCCGTACCATAGAAGGCGGTCCAGATCCACGATAGATAGAATGCGAAGCCGACGAAGCCGATCACTTCGCCTACGTTCCAGATAATCAATTTCTCATTCGAAGACAGTTCCTGCAGTCTGGTAACAAACGAAGTTTTCACGAAGATATATCTCCTAGTAGGTCCTTGATTGCCAATGCTATCGGTGAGGATATCGAATAGAATGTATAGATTATAGTAGTGTGGATTGTCATGTCCATAGCTTTCAACCCTCGGTGAATTATAAGCCACTTCTTGGATAAAGCGGACGGAGGGTTTTGCCTCATATCGCTTTTTCGGTTATATTGTTCCAACTGCGATTCAGAATATCACCATGCTCGAGGGGGAGAGTCTTGTCGGATATACGTTCCGGGACGAAACATATCGCGCTTTCAAACAGCATCCTTATCGAGCCTTATCTGATTATCGGCTTCGTGGGGATCGCTTTCAATTTCGCATGGGTCTTTTTAATGTACGGTACAAACGTATTCGCTCCCATAGGACCTTATTCCGATTTCCGATCGTTGAACGTACGTCTCGTATTGATGGCATCCGTCTCGGTTGCCTATATCGCCGGCTGGATCCTATCCGATTTTCTGTTCGACAAAAGGATGCTTCTCGCATTTTTCACGGTCTTCTTCGGTACCGCGAATTGCTGGCCGGTCATCTTCCCCGGCATCTTCGATACCTTTGCCGTCGTATATTTGTTCTGGGTTTTGACGGGAATCGGATATGCGAGTTCGTTTCTGCTGTGGAGCGAGTTCTTGAGCACCTTGAATGTACATCGAAGTAAGATATTCATCGCCGGGGCCTTGTTGTTCGGAGTTGTGTTCGCTTGGCCGATTTCGCTTATGATCAAGCCGGTTTCTTTATTCGTCGCTTTGATATTGCCCGTACTCTCCTGTTGCGCGCTTCTGTTCCTCGAACGCTCGTACGCTCCTCTTGTAAGCAGGGTGCGTGTCACCAAGGAAGATTCCGATAAGCGTCAAACCCTGACTGCTCGTCCGATTATCGCTACGTGGGCATCGAGTATAGCTTTCGGATTCGTTCTCTTCTACTCATGCTCTCACGCGATTGAATCACACTATGTGACATCGGTCATCGCGCTTGCATTCGCTTTGGCATGCATTGCGATACTCGTCGATTCCATGAAATATAGAGTGATAAATGAAGACCTTCTCCTGAAGATCTTTCTGCCGACGGCAGCTCTCGGTTTCTTCTCTCTGTTGCTTTTTGGACCGATCCTCCGTCTTATAT
>JAAXUU010000308.1 GCA_013335845.1 Actinomycetota bacterium | reverse complement strand
GAATCGTGGGTTTCGCACCCGGAGAATATCTGAGCTTATCGTAGGTTTCCCGATACTCGCTACCGGTCCTCAGGTCAGGGACCACGACGATATGATTTTCCGGTTCCAGGCGGATCGCCTCGTGCTCCAAGCGGACGTCGACATGGAAGCGGTTATGGAAGCTTTGCGCGGTTTGCAATGTGAGGGCCTTCTTGTCGGTTATCTCACCACCGATGTAGTAGGGCAAGCCGCAATTCGCGTATGAGACGTACTTGCCGCGCTCGAGAACGACGATCTCAGCCTTCTCGTCAAGTCGGCGTATCCTAGCGGCTGCCGTAGCACCCCCCGCCACGCCTCCGATAATCACGACTTTCATTAACGCCCTCCACCCGTTTCAAGATCATGATGCCAGCGGCTTATGCCGCCCAGGTTCACAACGTCAGTATAACCGTTTTGCTCGAGGTAACCCTTAGCTTGTGAGCTACGCCCTCCGCTTAGGCAATACACGTAGATTCTATCATCTTTATTCGGTACCGAAGAACCAATTTTCTCGGGTTTGAAAAGAGAGCTGCCGGGAATGTGTCCCGAAGCATACTCTTCTCGAGAGCGAGCGTCGAAAAGGTGCACGTTTTTATTTTTCGAAGCTTCTTCGACAGCGTTTTCCATATCGGGCTTTTTCAAGAAATCAAACATATCAGTCTCCTTGTCTGTGTTGATTGGAAACACGATAGAGCATTCCGATAAGCCCGTCTGTGATGATGTCACACTATCAACCCTAGGCGAAAATAACAACCGCACCCTAAAGATAGAATTTTCCATCCTCAGAGTGCGGTTAGAATGTTCGGTCACTTTCGCTAGCTGTCGTTACAGGATACTCATCGCAGCTAGAAATCCATCGGACACGCTTGCGGTTATGTCGCCCTTCTTCACGCAATCGCCTATAGCGACGAACGACGCGCCGACTCCCTTCGCCGCCTCCTCGAGCTCCGCGACAAGTTCTGTCCTTGGTCGTCTGCCCAGCGCATTGACAACAGTGTCGCATGGGAAGAAATGCTCCTCGCCCTGCTTATCACGGGCATATACGCCATCGTCGGATATCCGCTCGCATCTCATTCCCGTATGATACTTCACTCCGACCTCGTCCATTTTAGGACCAAGCGCGCGTTGCGTGCTGATATTCGCGTCCATAGCGATCTCATCCCGTGATCCGATAAGCGTGACATCATGGCCTTCGGTGGCAAGGTATATTCCGGTATCGCAACCTGACAGCCCGCCGCCAACTACAACGACTCGCTTCCCGATTTTATCGGGAGCGTAGAAAGAATCAAGGACATCGACGACGTTCTCACCCTCGATGCCGGGTATCGGAGGGATGAGCGGGTCGCTGCCCACGGCACAGATCACGGCTTCGGGATGTTGCGAACGAACGAAGTCCGCATCCACTTCTTTTCCGATCAGAACCTCGACCCCTCTACGACCGAGTCTTGTTATGAGTGATTGACGGAACTTCTCCATATCACTTTTGAAATGATCCACCTTGGCAAGATTGATGATACCGCCGAGCTCGTTCTCCTTCTCGACCAAGGTCACCTTGTGCCCACGCTCAGCCGCGGTTATAGCGGCATACATCCCACCTACACCCCCGCCTATCACAAGTACGTTTCTCGAACCGGAAGGCTCGGGCATATCACGGACCAAAGCTTCTTTGCCAAGGCAAGGATTGACGGTGCAGCGGAACACCTTCTCGACATATTTCTCTTCGAAAGGTTGCCCTTTCAGCAAAGGGAACGGGACGAAACAACTGCATCTGAGACAGGGCGATATCTCGTCTTCAAGCCCGGACATGACTTTATTCGCCCAGTTGGGATCGGCGCGGATCTGCCGTGCCATGGCAACGAAGTCGGCCTTGCCGGACGCAATGATATCCTCGCACATCTGAGGGTCACTGAGCCCACCGACAACAGCAACCGGAATGCTGACGTTCTTCTTGATTTCTGCAGCCAAAGCGACGTTCGATCCATGCGGAGCATAATACGAGGTAAAGGCGCCGGTTTCCACGCCGAGAGAATAGATGCCCTTGGTCACATGTATGATATCGACCAGATGCTCGATCATCTTGCAGTACTCGACTGCCTCCGGCAAGTGAAGCCCGCCCTCGACTACTTCCTCGGCGCTTATACGGAACTCGATGATGAAGTCATCGCCAACCGCCTCGCGGATGCGCTCGAGCACCAGCTTCGAGAAACGAGCACGGTTTTCGAGGCTTCCACCATACTCATCCGTACGCGTATTCGTGAGAGGAGAGAGGAACTGGGAGAGCAACCAACCATGACCTGCGTGTAGGAGTATCCCGGTGAAACCATACTTCTTCGCTTGCTTTGCAGCATGTGCGAAGTTATCGGCGACGTGGCTCATCATGGCCTCATCCATTTGGATGATCGTCTCACCATCTGAGCGGTCGTACCCTACCGGTCCGATAGGATGCCTACCGATTATATCCGAGTTCGTGCGATCACCCGCATGATTCAGTTCGACCAGGATGGCACAGCCTTCATCCTTCACCGAATCCGTAAGCTCTTTCCATCCGGCCTTAGCTTCATCGGATACATCCACTGTTGTAATATCGCAGGCAAATGCATGGGCGGGCGCACATTCGTGGTCAACGAACACCTCGTCGATCGTAAGCGACGCGAGGCCCCCAGCGGCTCTTTGCG
>JAAXUU010000307.1 GCA_013335845.1 Actinomycetota bacterium | reverse complement strand
GTGGATGTCTCTCGGTGGTGGCCCATCAGGCCCATGGGGAGCCGCACCTTTGCTTCAGCTCAACGTAGAAGGAAAGCGATTCTACAACGAAGCAGCTATCCCCCAAGCAGGTAATGTCACACTGCGCCAACCGGCCGGTCTTGCCTGCTATGTGACGGATGCCAATTGGGAGAAGACGGTTTGCAGTGCACCTCTCGACCACGGTTCACCCAACTTCGGAATGCCAGACTACTACAATCTCTTGAAAGCCCAGATGGATGCCGTCGTCCCCGGTCCCGAGTCGACCGTTATTACCGGAACGTTCCTAGCTGAGCGCAAGATGATGAAAGGGAACATCTTCGCCGCCAATACGCTCGATGAGCTTGCGGGATATCTGGGCTACGAAGGAGCGGCAAAAGAGAGTTTCCTCGCCTCCATCGCTCATTACAACGAGATGTGCGCTTCACCCGACGGTGACGTCGACTACGGAAAAGACGCCGCATATATGGTGCCCATCGACACCCCTCCGTTCTATGGTGGGGCAAGCGAACTGAGTCATACCTCCCGTCCTATGATGGTCACGATGAGCGGCCTCATGACCGATGCCACCCAGAATGTGCTGAAGACCGACTGGACGCCCATCCCCGGTCTCTATGCAGCCGGAAACTGCCTCGGCGGTAGATACGGAACGGGATACAGCACACCTTTCGCAGGTAACTCCGTCGGTATGGCTATGACCCATGGTTGGACTGCAGCGAACAATATCGCCGCTCTGTAATCTCGCGAGCGATTACGCTTCTGCGTTCCTCGGATAAGCAAGGCCGAGGCTGCTTCGAAATGAGGCAGCCTCGGTTGTACGATATACTGATCGCGCGAACGCGATACAACGAGCACCACGCATCGAACGCCATGGGCTGAACGTGATACATCGAACGCTGCGACAAGAAGAGAAAGACGACACCAGTGAAAAAGCCGCTTCAACTCTATATACATATCCCCTTCTGCGTCAAACAATGTACGTTCTGTGACGCTACGACCGTGACAGGCGACTCGTCTGCGAAGGCCGAATACCTCGCGGCATTACAAAGAGAACTGTCATCGGCGCTCCCCGCATTAGATGAATTCACCGTTGCGAACATCTATGTCGGCGGGGGTTCTCCGACAGTTATGAATCCGGATGCTTTGGGCAAACTCATAGGGTGGCTGAAAGAGTCTCTTCACTTGGAGCATAGAATCGAGACCAGCATCGAGGTCATGCCTCGAACCGTGGGAGTGCCCAGCCTTACCGGTCTGAGTGCGGGAAAATTCAACCGTTTCAGCCTTGGCATGCAGTCCTCGAACCCGAAGGAAACGAAGGCTCTCGATTGCGATTACAACGTCTACGACGTCCAGGACGCCGTGCTGTTCTTGGATAAATTCCACGCTCGCAATGTGAACATCGACTTGATGTATGGCACCCCTCTCCAAACACCCATCAGCTGGAAAACATCGCTGCGCACCGCATTGGATTTCGAGCCTGAACACCTATCGATCTACCCCTTCTCAAAAGATGCCGGCTCATGCCCCAGCCAAGTTGCACGCGATGAGATGGATGCGATCACGCAAGACTACCTCAAGCACAACGGTTATGAGCGCTATTCCCTCTATCATTATTCAAAGCCCGGGTATCGATGCCAGCACTTCGTCAATCGCTATTCCGGCGTCGATTACATGGGGTTCGGCCTAGGTGCCACATCGTACGTCGACGGCATCGCCTATGGGAATACCGGCATATACGCCGACTATGTAAGCCATTCCGATGAGTTCGAACAGGTGGTAACCGACGTTGTGCAGCTGGACGAGACGCAGCAGAAAAAGCAATACGTCATCAACAATCTGCACCTCACCCGCGGGGTTGTGCTTGAAGACTATTCCGGCAGATTCGGCGCGTTCCTTGATGCGGATTTCTCGGATTGCCTAGACCACCTGAACAGCGAAGGCTTCCTAGCGGGTGACGACACCGCCATTTTCCTCACTGAGAAAGGACTGCGCGAGTCGGCCTCCGTGTTCGCGATGTTCGAATAGCGCGGTGTCGCCTGCATCCCGCGGCTTAGGGATATACGTGCCTCAGCACCGGTATCCGTTTCACCACGAGCACGATACCGACACTCAGAACATACACGATGAGCGCTTTCGGCAAGATAAACCATGCGGAAGCAAGCATACCGGGGCTGACGCGGACGAGCACATGGATCAAGCAATCCATCACGATAAGATGTGTGAGATACACTCCGAAGCTCGCCGAAGAGAGCAAAGCGACTTTTTTATCCAGCTGCTTTCTCTGCAAAAACGACCAGTCGATACTCTTTATCAACACGAAGAGTGCCGTGGCCTGAAGCATGCATGCAACGGAAGAATACTCCATGATCCGCGCATCGATCGCACCGGCTCTCATGCTCAAATAGGATGTTCCAAAGAACATCATCAGCAGACCCACTACTCCACCTGCATAGATCAGTCCTCGGATGCGCATACTTAGATACACGTTATCAAGCAACCACCCGAGAAGAATGTAGTTCAAGAAGCTGAATGCGATTGGAATCTCCAGAAACGAAGTGAATTCGAGTCCGAGGCTCGATAGAAGAGGGAATATCGTGACATTGATAAAACAGAGAATGAACCAATAGCACAGGGTCTTGATGTTCTCCTTCTTTGCGACTAGGGAAATCACCGGTATG
>JAAXUU010000003.1 GCA_013335845.1 Actinomycetota bacterium | reverse complement strand
CCTTGAAGTCTAAATTATATACTTTACGGGTAGATATTTGAAAAGGAAAGGAAAAACACTGATTTTCCGCTACAAGGCATCAATGAACACAGCGTTTGCAACACAGATTCATGCTGGGATACCCTAGCGCGGTGACTACGATTCGCGGGTGTCCTCGGACTCGATTATCTCGGCTTCATTCCCCGCTTCACGTGCGGACGGAGCCGCATCTGATGTAGCGTCCGCTTTCGAGTCGTCACGCCTGAGTTGCTTCGCCAGTCGATCTTTCACTTTCCGGTTCTTGATGTGAGTCCGTTCACATTCGGAACTGAAAGTGGCATCGAGCGCGGGATCAGGATCGGTACCGCCCTTCGAACAGCCGGCGAATAGAGCTCCGTCCTCGTGGACGAGTTTTCGCCCCGTGCGTTTCTCGAAATAGTAGACGAAAACAGCCTTTACCGCCGCCAAGACCGGCACTGCGACGATCATACCAACGATACCGCCTAGGTTTCCACCGGCCGTCAAAGCGAGTATGACGAGGGCGGGGTGTAGTTCGACTGTTGAGGACATGATGCGTGGCTGGATGAAGGTATCGGTGAACTGTTGTGCCCCTACGGTTATGATGATCGCGAGAAGGCATGCGACCGGACTGACGAACAATCCCATGAGAGCCGCGAATGCACCACCGATCCAGGGCCCGAGAATGGGAATGATATTGAGTATACCCGTGAGAAGACCGAGTACCGCAGGGTATGGGACACCGACGATGGCATAACCGATACCCGCTATCAAGCCTGTACAGGTGGACGAGATCAGAACACCCTTGATATATCCGTCGGCTACATGAGCGCATAACGCCGATACCACCGAAGCATCTTCTCGGAATTTAGGGCTGACGAGGATGCGGATCTCCTTTTTCATCTGCGGAAGGTCCTTCAACACCCAGAAGGCTGTGACGATCGACATCAAGGTGACGATGAATGTGTTCGTGATCGAAGTGCCGAGGGAGATGAGACCGCTCGCGCTTGCGCTCGCAATCGAACTGGTCCATTCAGAAAGAGTTGCGCCGAAATCCTTTGCAAACGATTGAGCCATGTCACCTCCGAGAAGGTACCCATACGTGACCCATAGATCTTCGACCCAATCGACCACCTGGGTGGCATAGGACGGAAGAGCTTCCAGTAGGGCATCTATCTGCTCACCGAATAAAGGACCGATTATCACGACGAGGATCACGATGATCGCCAATGCGATCAGATACGCGAGGAGCGTCCCGAACACGCGCTTGATACCTTTTCTTTCGAAAAAGGCAACGGGAGAACGAAGGATGAATACGATAACCATCGCAAAAAATACAATGGATACCGCAAGGGAAATCTTACCGAGCGCATACCCGACGCCCATAAGCAGCAAAATGATACCGATGATGGTGCCGATAGTGAAAAATGACGTACGTACTCTGTCGAGCTTGCTCAACTGTTCCGGTTCGTTTGTCGCCTCTTGATTCTGCATAGCTGACTTGGTGTCCTTAATGATCGATTTCTTCCAAAACAGTGGGTTTAGCTTCGTGGCTCGTTAGCTCCTCCACCGTGTCCGATTCCGGTAGGATCGTCTCGATGACCGTTACGCCCCGCTTGGCGTCCGTATTGCCGGAAGATGCGGCGTCTGTATCGAGCGCTGACGCAACCCTCTCTTCTATCAGTATCTGCCCCGCATCCTCATACGCCGCCTGCTCCAAAGCCGCTTTAGCCACAGCTTGATTGGCCTTGCGTTCACGAGTTCGCCACCTCGAACCGAGACGTATGCGCTCGCTCAGACCGGTGAGGAATTCGATGGGAGCGGTAGTGGCAGTCGAGACCGCGTTCGCCGCGGTCGTCGCAGCGTCCGTAACCTGTTCGACGTCTTCGAGGATCTGATCGACACGCATGATCTCCAGATTGAGCGCATCGACCGTCAACGTCACGCGTTCGAGCAAGGGATCGACCCTCTCGAGCAAGGGGTCGACCTTCTCGACCAAAGGCCCGACCATCCCGATAGCTTCATCCACTTCGGATAATGTGGTACGGACACGCCTGATCGTCAGCGCGACCTCTGCGACCGCCCAGATACCGAACAGGATCAGCAGGCCTATCAAAAAGGGAATTGCCTGGTTGACGAGCTCTGTCAGTTGCATGATGCCTCCATCTCGAAACTCCTATCATCGAAGCATAACAGACAAAGCGTGAGGTAACCTATCGTTTTCCTAAGAGTTTTCACGTTTGTCACCATTTTGTCGAGAAGCTTTCAGCGGCTTCCTATCGCGCATCACCGCATCCGTGCGGTACGCTTCCCAACCACGTTCCGTCGGTTTGTAGAATCTACCTTGCTCAAGACCCTCCGGTAGATAGCGCTGATCGACCCACGCGCCTTCATAGGAGTGCGGATAGCGATAGGGACCGTAGCCCTCGGACCCGGGGCGATGGCGATCGCGCAAGTACGAGGGGACATCGCGCAGCGGGCCCTTGCGTATCTCTTCCAATGCGGCATCTATCGCGCTATAGGATGCATTGGATTTCGGAGCCAACGCCATATAGATGGCCGCTTGCGAAAGGGTGATTCGGCATTCGGGATACCCGATCGATTCGGCTGCTTTGAAAGCGGCATGGGCTACAAGAAGAGCGTTCGGGTCGGCATTGCCTATGTCCTCCGAAGCGAGTATGAAAATACGCCGTGCGATGAACTTCGGATCCTCTCCACCTTCGATCATACGGGCAAGCCAATAGACCGCAGCGTCTGGGTCGCTCCCACGCATGCTCTTGATGAACGCGGAGATGACATCGTAATGCGTGTCTCCCGACTTGTCATAGGGTAGACTCCGTCGCGGAGACGCTTCCCGCACCGAAGAGAGGGTGATGACAGGGAGAGTTGTATCTCGATCAAGTGAAGCGGCCTCCTCGGCCGGAACGTCCGCCAAGGGAACGGCGAGATCGCAAGAGAGCTCAAGCGTCGTAAGGGCCATACGCGCGTCGCCACCCGCTGAAATCGCTATAGCTTCAATCGCAGGCTGCGTGATGGCGTACGCACCGGCAAGCCCTCTTACGTCGGAAAGCGCACGCAGGATAAGTGCGGTTATGTCTTCATCGGAAAGGGGGTGCAGCTCGACGATTCGAGAACGGGAGAGAAGCGCGGAATTAACCTCGAAAAAGGGGTTCTCAGTAGTCGCGCCGACCAGAATCACGACGCGGTCCTCCACCGCATGAAGCAAGGCATCCTGCTGCGAGCGGGAAAAACGATGGATCTCGTCGACGAACAGAATCGTCCGGCGGTCGCTGAAGGTAAGGCGCTTGGAAGCCTCTTCGATTTCACGGCGTAAGTCGGCGACTCCCCCACTTACAGCGGATACCTCGACGAATTCCGCCTGGGTGACGGATGCGATAATACGAGCGAGGGATGTTTTGCCGGTCCCGGCAGGTCCGAAGAAAACCACCGATGACAGAGAGTCGCTTTCGATGGCGGATTTGAGCCACGTTCCCTCTCCCACCACGTCGTCTTGACCGACAAGTTCGGATAAGGACGTAGGCCGCATACGTACGGCAAGAGGCGCTACACCACGACGTGCTTGGTCCTCGATTTCAGAGAACAGACTGTCTGTCTTGCGCGCCATAACACCTCCTACGGGATGCTGAGAGGAGAGCCTAAAAAAAGTAGTGCCCCGCGAAACCGCAGGGCTCTACTTGGCGACCCCACCCCCGACCGAGGAGATGAACCCATCTCCAAAAAGTGGGTGCCCGCATCTTAGTTCCAGCTTCGCCAACGTAGGCAATTCCTGTCCCGTTTGATATCAGGGCTCCCTATTACAAACTGTCGGTTCATCAATATGAACGGCACTAGGGATGAGGTGCGAGTTAATTATAACGCGATTTTCAAAGAAATACAGCAACGAAACAGTGTCGAACATAACTTCGCCACGGAGAGCACAGATACGCACCGGAGACGCACCGGAGGATGTTCTTCCGGGCTGATTTCAAGACGCAGGCGGCTGGAGACCACCCACTCTTAGCCTCGATATCGTCGTTCTATCGAAAGGCTCAAACGTCCTTACGTGCGGATGTATCGATAGCTTCCAAGTGTTTGAGCAAGGTTTCGAGACGATGGAGAAGCGCGTCCGATTCGACGCCATAGACGATTGCCGCTATCTTGATTCCGACCATGACTGCATCGGCAGTTCTCTCGGACAGTTCACAGTCCGTGATCGAGTATATATCCGTCCTCGTTGTCTCAACCGAGGCTTTGATATGACCGATGATGCCATCGGACTTCTCTACCCAGGCGGCAAGCGCCTTCATATCATGACCGAGAATCTCCCGGATTTGTCCATCGTTTCTCGCCGGTATCCGCATTTCCCCGGATGCGACAACGGCGCCTTCGTGTAGTCGCGCTTCCACATGGACCCCGGAATGGATATCTTCCTTTGCACCGTGTTCGTGCGCGTGGTGGTCGTGATCATGATGGTCGCAATCATGGTGGTCGTGATGCCCGTGCGAACACGGTTGCTTTGCGGGTTCTTCCATCGGTGGGTCTCCTAAAGGTCGATACGGGAGAGCAATTCCTCCCAGAATTCTTCGGGTACGTCGTCCTTCGCGGACATCGGTAGGATAGGACAACCGTCGCACAGACTCCGAAGGCTCTCCATCACCTCTTCGAGGCCCTCCGCAGATACCTTATCCGCCTTGTTCACCAAGACTATATCCGCACCTTCGAGCTGCATGGGAATCACCATCTGAAGACCCCGAAGCAGTCTCTTCCAACGGAACGCATCGGTGAGTACGATCGTCCTTACCTGCCCCGAGACGATCGTTTCGATGATCTGCTTCATCTTCTCCGGATACGCGACGCCACTTGCCTCGACCACCAGCCAATCCGGACTATACGTCGAATCGATATCGCGCACGGTCGCGCCGAGTTCGCCGGCTAGGGTGCAACACGCACACCCGGAGAAGAGGTTCCTCGTCTGGAATCCCGACGAGCTGAGGAAGCCGTCGTCGATGCTGATGTCGCCGACCTCGTTCTCCAGCACTACCACTTTGTACTCCGAACTCGAATCACTATTCTCGGTAAGATATCTGGCTAATCGGAGGAGGAATGTGGTCTTCCCCGAACCAAGGAATCCCCCCAGAATCACTACGTTCATGCACAAACCTCTCGTTGTCATCGCTCGATGCAGTACCCTACCATAATACTACACGAATCGGCATACTTCGCGGTAACGGAATCGGCCCCTGAGCTCCTTTGCGACCACGGCGACTGCGGCAATGGACGGCGGGATGATTTCACGCGTCCGATGTATGGTCGAGAATCAAGCGCACCCACGCTTCGACGATGAATCGTAACTTGCAATCAAGCATATAGCTGGGAAAATAGCTTATGTCTTCAAACCGGCATACAAGGGAGTCATTTGTTCTCCACATATATCGTCTACTTTTTCATCTATAGCTTTATCGGCTGGGCGTACGAATCCATCTACTGCTCCATCATCGAGCGCAGGGTCATCAACCGCGGTTTTCTCAACGGCCCCTTTTGCCCGATCTATGGAGCCGGTGCGATCGCCGACATCCTCCTGCTGGGCACCATCCAGAACCCCCTCGTGCTGTTCATGACAGGGGCGGTCGTCGCAAGTATCCTCGAGTACCTTACATCATGGCTTCTCGAGATGATCTTCCATGCGAAATGGTGGGACTACAGTCATATGGGTTTCAATCTCAACGGTCGGGTATGCCTCTTGGGTGCGGTCGTGTTCGGTGCCTTCGCCGTTACACTCATACTGTTCATACACCCCGTAACCATTCGTCTTATCGGTCTCATCCCCCGGCTAACGATCGATCTCGTTGCGCTTGTTTGCCTACTCGCCCTTGGCATCGACCTGACGGTAACCGTTCTAGGTATCTTGAATTTCAAAGAGAAGGTATTCGCCGCTCGAACGCGGATGTCTGACGACTTCAGGCATTTACAGGAGAATGTCAAAGACCGTATCTCAGAACTCCCTCAAGGGCCTAGCGCCCACGCGCGCCTGAGGGCCGGTTTCCAAAGTACGCGAAACAACATCGAGAACCTCCATGACGCCATACGGAACCTCAATCTCCATGACAGACGTCTGTTGAAAGCATTCCCGTACCTGCGCTTCAAAGATATCGAGGACACTCGCGATTATGTACCCGATGATGACGCCCCCGGAAAAAGATAGAGACCGCCATAAGCGGTCTCTATCGAGCATATATACCGTGTCGAGCTAATCGACGCGTAGGCCGGCTTCTTTGAGCTGGCGCAGCGAAACACCTTCCGGGGCTCCCGTCATGGGGTCGCCGCCTGAACTCGTCTTGGGGAACGCGATGACATCTCGAATCGACTGATAACCACCCAAAAGCATGATCACGCGATCGAGACCCAAGGCGATGCCGCCATGAGGAGGTGCGCCGAACGAAAGAGCCTCAAGTAGGAAACCGAACTGTTCCTTCGCCTGTTCTTCGGTAAAACCAAGACGCCGCAGCACGCGCATCTGAACTTCGGCGTTGTCGATACGGATCGTTCCGCCACCTATCTCATAACCGTCCATGATGAGGTCATAGGAAAAACTACCGCACTCAAGGGGAGCATCCTCGATTTTATCGAGATCGGCATCGGCTATGCGCATGAAAGGATTGTGTTCCGCGGCGTAACGCTTCTCTTCTTCATCATATTTGAACATGGGGAAATCAGTCACCCACATCAGCGCATGACCCTCGCGGGAAAGTCCCAAAGCTTCGGCCATATGCAGGCGCAAGTTACTCAGAACATTGTTGGCAACTCCCACGGCGTCCGCAGCGAACATCACGAGGTCACCCGGTTCGACGGTAAGAGCTTCCCTCATCGCCGCGAACTCCTCTTCAGAGAAGAACTTGGTTATGGGGGATTTCACGTCGCCTGCGCTTGTGAAAGCGATCCAGGCCATTCCCTTGGCACCGCTGTCCATCGCGATCTGACCGAGTTTGTCGATCTCTCCACGACTCCAGTCACCGGCACCCTTGGCGTTGATAGCCTTCACAACCCCACCGTTGGACAATGCTCCGGCAAACACCTTGAATCCACAGTCTTTGACGATCTGGGAAAGGTCGACCAGTTCCATACCGAAACGCACATCAGGACGGTCGTTGCCGAAGCGCGCCATCGACTCGGCGTAGGTGATCCGTGGTAGAGGGAACTCGTGGGAAACCCCTACAGCGAGCAAGACCTCCTCGAACACATCCTCCATCATCTGCATGACATCGTCTTGTGTCACAAAGCTCATCTCGATGTCGACCTGCGTGAATTCCGGCTGACGGTCGGCGCGCAGGTCCTCATCACGGAAACAACGGGCGATCTGATAATAGCGCTCCAAACCGCCGACCATGAGAAGCTGTTTGAAAAGCTGCGGTGATTGCGGGAGAGCATAGAACTTACCCGGGTTGAGACGCGACGGCACGATGAAATCTCGCGCGCCCTCGGGAGTCGATTTGGTGAGGATCGGAGTCTCGACCTCTAGAAAGCCGCGCTTATCGAGAGAGCGGCGGAAGGACTGTGCGACGGTGTTGCGAAGGGATAGCGCCTTGAAGAGCTCGGGGCGGCGGATATCGAGATAACGCCAACGCAAGCGCGTCAATTCATCGGTCTCGATACCGTCCTCTATGGCGAATGGCGGCGTCACGCTGGAATTCAAGACATCGATACTGCTTACGATCACTTCGATCTCGCCCGTCGGCATATTCGAATTCGCAGTATCATCCGGGCGGGCTTGCACCACACCGGTCACGAGTACGACCCATTCGGGGCGTATACGCTCGGCAGTAGCGAAGGCTTCACCGGCATGGTCGGGATCGAAGGTGCATTGCGTGAGACCCTCTCGGTCACGCAAGTCGACGAAGATAAGTCCTCCGTGGTCCCTGCGGCGAGCGACCCAGCCTGTCAGCTTGACTTCGTTCCCGACATTCGCAATCGTGAGTTCGCCACATGTATGGGTGCGCATGGTGTAGCTGTGTGCAAAATTCTCTGACATCGTGTTTCTATCTCCTCTATCGAATACGGCTAAGCCGTCTGCGTACCAAGTAGGGATCGTACTTCGGCAGGCACATCGTGCAACGCTATGCGCTGCTCGATGTGCGTGTTCATATCGCGCAAGGTCACTTCGCCGCTCAGCAGCTCTTCGGGCCCGACGATAAGCACACAGGGTACCTGCGCTTTACCTGCAAGTTTCAGTTGACTTTTGAGGGAACGCGCCTGGTGGTCGCAATCGGCACTGAACCCGGCATCTCGCAGCGATTGGAGCACGGTGAACACCTCGGTTCGTACGGTATCATCGACCGTGGCGACATAGACCTCGAGGTTCGAGCCGCTATCCAGTTCGACACCGGCTGCCTCGAGTGCCATGACAGTCCTCTCGAAACCGATGGCGAATCCCAGCCCGGGGGTCGGGTTTCCACCGACGGCTTCCATGAGCTTATCGTAGCGCCCCCCGCCTCCGATGGCGTTTTGAGAGCCCAGGCCATCTTTGACCTGTACTTCGAAAACCGTATGTGTGTAGTAATCGAGCCCGCGAACAAGACGAGGATCCTCGACATAATCGATCCCGGCTATATCGAGATATTTCTTAACCGTCTCATAGTGCGTTCTGCAGTCGTCACAGAGCGCGTCGCTTATCTTGGGTGCCTTTTCCATGACCGCATGGCAAGCGGGATTCTTGCAATCGAAAGCACGTAGCGGATTCGTCTCCGCGCGGCGATTGCACTCCTCGCATAAGTCCGCGGAATTCTCGTGTATGTAGGTGCGGATGCTTTCCCGGTAGGCGGGACGGCAGGCATCGTCACCCATCGAATTCAGAAGAAGCGTCACCGAGGTCCTCGGCAGGCCGCAGCACTCGAAGAAACGCATGAGCATGACGATGAGCTCAGCATCGGCCGATGGTTCGATTGCCCCGAGACATTCGGCACCCAGCTGGTGGAATTCTCGGAGACGCCCTTTTTGCGGCCGTTCGCAACGGAACATCGAGCCCGCGTACATCAACTTCACAGGAGCCCCGCCTTGAGGGATCAGATTATGCTCGCGAACCGCGCGGACGACACTCGCCGTACCTTCAGGGCGCAAAGAGAGACGCTGGTCGGCCTTCAATTGCTCGCCCGCCATGATCTTCTCGTAGGCGTTTTTGGAGAGCACGGAGAACATCTCCTTGCCAACGACGTCGGTCGCCTCACCGATACCATGGACGAATAGATCGGTCTGCTCGAACATAGGCGTTTCAATAGGCTCATAGCCGTACGTCGAGAACACCTCATATGCTGTTTGCGAGAGATACCGCCACGTGCGAGCGGCACTTGGCAGAAGATCGACGGTTCCGCGGGGCGCTTTGCTGGACATAGATGCACATTCCTCTTCAATACTCGATTAACCGTATGATTGTACGGCATCTTGCCGGGATATGCCAAAACAAGCCTGCCGTATGTACCAAAGCGTGACGTTAGTGCGAGACAAGCCGTTGTAGAACCACTCCCAATCTTTTGGGCGGTTCGATGCGTCACCGACTCTCACTTCCGCCTATACTGGATACAACGATCTGTAGTCATCGGCCTGAAGGAGTTCGCATGAGACTCTCCAACTTACTCATACACGGTGTAGCGCGGCCCTGCGTGCTCTTGGAAGATGGTTATCTCGACCTGGTTTTTGCAGCCCGTGAGTGCCAATGCGCTATCCCGTCGAGCATCGACGGGATAATCAAATCCCTCGAAAGCAGCACGAAGATTGCGGACGAGATAGCGCTCCTCGCCTCGGCCGCACAGAAAGGGAGCCTCCCCCTTATCCCCCTCGACGATTCGCTTGTGTTCGCCCCGGTGCTCACCGCACCCGGTAAGATACTCTGCATCGGGCTGAACTACAGGGACCATGTCGAGGAGTGCCATGATTTCGATATCGCCCCCGCCTTTCCCGCCGTCTTCACGAAACTGAACAACGCCTTGGCCGGTTGCGGCGAAGCCATTGAAATGAACCCGGATGCCCATGAATACGATTACGAAGCCGAGCTTGTCATGGTCATAGGCAAACGGACGAAACGCGTGAGCGTGGAAGATGCTGCCGAATCCATCTTCGGATATACCGTCGGAAACGATGTCACCTCTCGCGAGCTGCAGCGCCGCACCAGTCAATGGTTCCTTGGGAAAGGTTGCGATAAATTCGCACCGATAGGACCCATCATCGTAAGCGCGGATGAAATCGATGCACACGACCTCGCCGTGACGACAAAAGTGAACGGGGATCTACGGCAAAACGACACGACGAAGAACATGATCTTCTCACCCGAGGAAATCGTCAGCTACCTCTCGACCTTCATCACGCTCGAAGCGGGGGACATCATCTTCTGCGGAACCCCTTCGGGTGTCATGATGGGGTATCCGCAAGACAAAAAGCAGTGGCTTGCCCCCGGCGACGAAGTCGTGGTTGAAATCGAAGGTATCGGTCGCCTTTATAATACCTTTATCTAAGGCCGTCGCTCTAAGGCCGTCTCATCATCGAGTTGCATGATCGCTCGGCTCCGACGGTGCTGGTCGCTTCATGCCCCGGATAAACGGTAACGTCGTCAGGTAAAGGTGCGAGTTTGGTTTTTATGGATTCGACCAAAGCGTGTTTGCTACCGGTCTCGAGATCGGTACGACCCACCCCTGCTGCGAAGAGCGTATCACCGGAGAGAAGTATCTTCTCGGTCGGCTCATACAGGCAGATACTGCCGACGGTATGGCCGGGCGTGTTCAGAACGGTGAAACGCATAGCGCCCACTTCGACGATCTCGCCATCTTCAAGCCTTCGGTCGACCCGAGGTACCGATGTGGAAACGCCCCAGGACTGACCTCCGGTTGCGCCGGGAGTACAGGCTGCGTCGGCATCGAACTCCCCGATGGCGATAGGTGCGCCGCTCGCCGCCATAAGATCCGCGGCTCCCTGCAGATGGTCCCAGTGACGGTGCGTCAGAACGATCAGGTCCAGTTTCCGTCCATCGAGCTCCGCAAGAATCGCAGGGGCGTTATCTGCCGGGTCGACCACCATGCAGCCCTTCTCGTCGGATACAAGGTAGCAGTTGGTTTGTATAGGACCGAGCTTCATTATCTTGACTTGAGCCGCCATTCAGTTCTTCCTTTTCTTGACTGATTCTCCTGCGACCATACGGCGCGCGCCGAAAACGCCTTCGATTGCACGAAGATCACGTAAAATCTGCTCTATGCGTGCGGCTTCCGTCATCTCAAGCAAGAAGCGCATCTCCACGAGACCGTCTTTGTGGGTCTGGGTAGAAGACCCTAGGATATTCACACCGGTATCGGCAAGGGCGATCGTGACATCTTGCAGGAGGCGGAGACGATCCAACGCTTCGACGAGTATCTCCAGTTGGAACGACGACGCCCCCTTCCCCGCCCACGATACATCTATCACGCGTTCAGGGGTCTCCAGCAAAGAGACGGTGTTCGGGCAATTACTGCGATGGACTGAGACGCCGCGCCCACGCGTGACGAAGCCCGTGATCTCGTCCCCCGGGACGGGGTTGCAACAGCGTGCGAGGCGCACTAGGACATCGTCTATCCCTCTGACCTCGATACCCGCATCGTTCGTTTTGTTCCGATGCTTCCTCGGGGCGATCATCGGTGTCTCCAGCGTGAATCCCGGGAGCACATTGACATTCTCGGCTGCCTGGCCCGAATCTTTGAGTAGAAGACGGAGCAGCTTGTTGGAGATGAGCTTCGCCGAAAGCTTCCCTGCACCGATGGCGACCATCAAATCATCGCCGCCCGGATAACCGAGTGTCTTCGCAACGTCTTCGACCGCCCGCAAGGAGGTCGTAGACGACATCCCGACGCCGTGCTTGCGCATCTCATGCACCAATTGGTCACGACCATGCAGAAGGTCATCTCCACGGGATATCTTCGAGAAGTACGTGCGTATCTTCGAGCGCGCAGATGGAGTGCGCACGTTATTCAGCCAATCGCGCGAGGGGGTCGAAGCCTTCTGGGTGAGAATCTCGACGCGGTCTCCCATCTGAAGTTCATACGAGAGGGGAACGATCGATCCATTGACCTTGGCACCGACGCAATGATGGCCGACCTCGGTGTGGATCGCATAGGCGAAGTCGATGGGGGTTGCTCCGCTTCGAAGTGAGATAACCTCCCCCTTCGGCGTGAAAACGAAAACCTCGGTTTCGAAAAGCCCTATCTTCAAGCCTTCGATGAATTCCTTCGGGTCTTCCGTATCGCTTTGCCAATCGAGCATCTGTCTGAGCCAGGCAAGGCGCTCGTCGAAATCCTTGCGCTTAGGAGCACCTTCCCCCTCTTTGTAGCGCCAATGGGCAGCAACTCCGTATTCACTCATACGATGCATCTCCATCGTACGTATCTGAATCTCAAGGGGGCGTCCGGCGATTCCGATGACGGTCGTGTGCAACGACTGATACATATTGAATTTCGGCATGGCGATGTAGTCTTTGAAACGCCCTGGCATGGGATGCCACAAGGTATGCACAGCGCCGAGCGCAGTATAGCAATCCTTGACCGTGTCGACGATGATACGTAGGGCGATCAAGTCGTAGATCTCCGAGAAATCCTTACCCTTCTGGGACATCTTCTGATAGATGGAATAGAGGTGCTTCGGGCGTCCGGAAATCTTCGCTTTGATGCCGAGTTTCTCCAGCTCGCCTCGCAGGGCGATGATGGTCTCGTCCAGATACGCCTCGCGTGCGGCACGGGATTCCGCGACCATTTTGGAAACCTGCTGGAATTTCGCCGGTTCCAGGTAGAAGAATGAAAGGTCCTCGAGCTCCCATTTTATCGAGGATATACCCAGACGGTGAGCTAGCGGAGCATATATCTCCATGGTTTCGCGTGCTTTGAATATGCGTCTGTCTTCTCGTAGTGCCATGAGGGTGCGCATGTTATGAAGGCGATCGGCCAGCTTGATGACGATGACACGGATATCTTTCGACATCGCGATGAGCATCTTGCGCAAGGTGTTCGCCTGCGCCTCTGTGAGCGATTCGATTTCGATACGCGTGATCTTCGTGACGCCATCCACCAACTCGGCGACTTCCTTGCCGAACTTCGCTTCGACCTGTTCGACCGTCACCGACGAATCCTCGACGGTGTCGTGCAGGATCGCAGCGATAATCGTGTCGACATCCATACGCAGTTCGGCCAAGATGAGCGCAGTCTCAACGGGGTGGTTGATGAAAGGCTCGCCGTTTTTCCGGCACTGCCCCTCGTGGGCTCCGGATGCGAATTCATATGAGTCGACAAGCTTCTTTATATCCGTATCTTGCAGATACGTCGATGCAGTCGTCAAAACCTTCTCGAAATTCTCGGCACTATGTGCTGTAGGTTCTTTTATGAGGGATACGGGATCCTCCATCGTAACTCACCTCCCAAGATCGTCTTATCCTATTGTATAGGGAATGATCGGTCTATTGAAGTGCATAAGGAGCATGTCTGAACTTTCTTCGAATACCCAATCGCGAAACCCCTCGAATTGCTCCAACTCATCACAGCCCTCGAGGTACCGCACGCTCGTGCTCAGCTCCACTTTCTGCGAACCTTCGAGGAGTTTGATCCGGCGTGCGCTCCCTTGTCCTCTTGTCTCGAGTAAAGAAAGCTCTTTGAATATCGAGATGCCACAGGAAACGCCCTGGTCGGTAAGCGCGCATTTGGGATCAATCCGTACACAACGTTGCGCGATATCCTCGTTCGTCTGCATGAAGAAACCGTCATCTCCCGCAAGGTCCGCCTGCAAAGCACGCAAGCATCTATACAGAGTGATAAGGTCCCCCCTAGCGGGGGCTGCAGATGACAATATCTTCTCGTTTATCTTAGCATCGCCCTTCCCGAACAGAAGGTGGATGTGAGCGGGAGCCCCGTCACGGCCTGCCCGTCCTGCCATCTGATTGAACTCGACATCGTTGAAGGGCAGGTGGTAGAGCACGACATGGCGGATGTCAGGGATGTTCACCCCTTCGCCGAAAGCGCTTGTCGAAACGATCGTCCTAAGCGCACCTGTGCGGAACGCCTGCTCGACATGGGCACGATCCTTGCGGGAGAGACCTGCATTATAGAACGCGATGCCGTTGGCTTGGTCGGGGATACGCTTTCGCAACATACGCGCAAGACGTATCGAATGTTCCCTGGAGTTCACGTACACGACCGACTTCTCCCCCGATGAGACGAGATGCGCGAGTCGCATATCCCGATCACGCACCGATCGTGCATCTTCGATACGAAGATTCTCCCGCACCGTCGGGTCGAGCACCACCTTGTCGATCCCAAGTGCTTTGACGATCTCGCGTGCCGTCGCGTCGTCAGCCGTCGCCGTCGTCGCCAACGTAGGTGGATTGCCCAGCGCATGGCATACCTCTGCGAGACCCGCATAGGCGGGACGATGACCCGCGCGAGCCATACCGATATGATGTGCTTCGTCTACAACGAGAAATCCGATGCGACCCGTCTGCGCGAAACGCGCAGCATGAAGCGAGAGGAACTCAGGAGTCGTAAGGACACAATCGACCGACCCATCTTCGAGGCCGGCAAAGACTCGAGTCCGTTCCTCCTCGCTGCTCTCGCCCGTGAGAAGACAGGCTTGTAAGCCGAGTTCTTCGAATGTGCCCTGAAGGTGGAACGCCTGGTCGGCGACCAAGGCGCGCAAGGGATAGATGAAAACGCTTGCTTTCTTGTCCCTGAGGGCGCAACGCGCTGCATGCATATGGAAAATGAGCGATTTCCCTCTACCGGTCGCCATAACGGCAAGAACAGCATGCCCCTGCGCCAGATAATCCAGGGACTCTTTCTGGGCATCATGCAACGAATGTTCCCCGATAAGTACCTCGCGGATACGCTCGGACAGTTCGGGTTCGCCAAGAGCCTGCATCTCCGCTTTTCGCCGTGAAAGCCTCGCCGCCTTCTTGATATCTTCTTCTGCGGCGTGCACCTTGCGTATGATGATATTGGCGCCGTAGCTCGTATCATCCACCCCGCCGGTCAGTTCTGTGAGCATAGCCTCATAGGAAACTCCCGCATCGATTGCCGGCGCAAGTCTTTGCGCGAGCCGTGTGTTGAGATAACCTATGTGCTCCTCGACATGAAAAACAGCGACGGCGCAGCTATCATACTCGTTTTCCGGTTCACGTCGTAAAACGAGCTCAGCTCCGTTACCCATCTTGGACAACGCCTGTTGACGACCGTCGAATGTGACACCGGCGAGTTTGGTATGAAAGGAGTCGGCATCGAGGATACCCGCATAATCTCCTTTATCCAAAAATCGATCGCTATGCGAGAAAAGATCCTCGACGACTTCGTCGTATACGAAATCGTCCTCATTCTCCCCCTCCGCCCTAGCGCAGATACGAATGTCCTTAAGCATGAGCTGCGGTGTACTTTTGCCTCGGAATTCGTTTTTCTCTGCGAGGAAGACCATATCCACCACGCTTTGGCACGCAGCGAGTTCGTCGAGATCGGGAGGATTGAAATATATTCCCCTAACGGATGCGAGGCCATCCGTGGCGAAACAGGAAAGATGGGCGGGTGGATTACCGAGCTTGGACGAATTGGTCATCAGAACGGACCGCGCAATGAAACACGGCACGTGGTTGCCTTGCCCGAAGGGTGCAAGACATTCCAATTCTTCGAGAACAGGGAGGGTGATTTCCCCCAGCGTCACTTCCATATCCACTTTCGCAGCGGGAATGAACTGCTCGGAAGGGAGCTCGTTCATGAGAGCACAGAAGCGTGCACGGAATTCAGGCAGATGCTCGGAGCGCAACGTGATGCCGACGGCAGCCTCATGGCCACCGAAGCGGACGAAGAGGTCCGCGCATCGTTCCACTGCCTTATAGAGATTGACGCTACCGACACTTCGCCCCGAACCGTGAGCGAGATCGCCGATGATACTGAATAGGATGGTTGGGGCCCCGAATCGATTCGCTATGCGGGACGCAACGATACCTTTGATTCCCTCATGCCAGTTCTCTCCACCGAGTACGATCGCCTTTTCTCCGCGATAGGACTCCTTGATCGCGCATAGCGCCAGCTCGGTGAACTCCAACTCTGCTTGGCGACGCGCGGCATTTATCTCTTCTAGCTGCGCCATGTGACCCAGCGCCTTATCGAAGTCATCGGAAAGCAGAAGCTCGAGCGCCCGTGCGGCGTCACCCATGCGTCCGGCTGAATTCAGCCGGGGTATCAAAGAATAGGAAAGCCCATCGGAGCTAAGAGGTCCACCTCGGTGCGAGGTCGCGATGAAGGCTGCGATCGCAGGACAGGGGTTCGAGTTCATTCGCGCTATGCCATCGGCGACCAAGGCACGGTTCTCACCCACGAGAAGCATCTGATCTGCCACAGTGCCCAGAGCGGCAAGATCGGTGAAATCACGCCATAGATCGGGCTTTCCGAGACGTCGACCGAGCTCTTGGACCAATTTGAGCGCAACGCCAACCCCCGCAAGTTCCCGGGAAGGACACTTTTTATCGAGCTTCGGATCGACCACCGGCACACCGACCGGGACGAGATCGCCGGGTTCGTGGTGGTCGGTGATGACGACGCGCAAACCGCGCGCTCGCATTATCCCGACTTCCACCACCGAGGATACGCCGTTGTCCACAGTCACGACAAGGTCGGGGCTTTGATCGAAAATACGCTGCAAGGCCGCCTCGGACAAACCATAGCCCTCTTCGAGGCGGTGGGGTATCAAAGGAACAACGGTCGCCCCGAGTTCACGCAAGCCGCGCGTCAACACGGCCGTCGAGGTGATCCCATCGACATCGAAATCGCCGAAGATGACGACCCTGCCCTTGGCGCGTAGAGTGCATTCGATTTCATCGGATGCTTCGACCATACCCGGAATGCTGAGAGGGTCGTGCCAATCACGCTCCAGGCACGGTTCCAAAAAATCACGGGCAGCGTCAAGTGTATCGATTCCGCGCGATACGAGTAAGTGCGCCGTAATGCGCGAAAGACCGAGTTTACGCTCCAGCATGTGGACACACTCCGAATCGACTTCCGGAAGTGCATAGCTATTTTGTTTGGACTCAAGCATAAAGACTGCCTACCGATTCATTCTTTGCTCGGAATTGACGCTTAGACCTCGGTCGTACCCTCTTCGGCATTCTTCAACTTTCGCTTAGGTAACAGGTCATCGGGATATTTCTTAGCGAGTTTCGCGTACTTCGGTTCACGCGACTTCCACATCGTATAGAACGGAGCGGCGATGGAAATCGACGAATAGGACCCACACACGAGACCTATGGCCATGGCGAACGCGAAGTCTTTGAGAGTCTCGCCACCGAAAAAGAGCATTGCCAGAACCGGGATGAGCGAAACGAGCGTCGTGTTGATGGTACGGACGAAAACCTGGTTGATGGAATGATTCGCCAGTTTCATGAGCGAGCACTTGGGCTTTGCCTCCTCCGCATTGTCGCCGATTCTATGAAAGACGACGATCGTATCATAGAGGGAATATCCCAAGATCGTGAGCAGGGCCGCGATGACGTTCGGTGTTATCTCGCGCCCTACGAGCGCGTAGATACCTACGACGATGACGACGTCATGGAAGAGCGAGGCAATCGCCGTGACACCCATCTTGAATTCGAAACGGATGGCGATGTAGATGATGATGACGATAATAGAGACAAGGAACGCGATAAGGGAACTACGGGTGATATCGGCGCCCCAGTCAGGGCCGATAGTAGTGACTTGGAACGAATCCGCTGATAGTCCCAGTTCGTCAGCCACGGTTTGAGCAAGAGCAGCTGCCGCATCCGGGTTGACCTCTGTGGTGCGGATCAGAAAACCTTCGACACCGTTCGAGTTCGTCGTCTGGATTACAGCCTCGTTCTCGCCCGCATCTTCGAATGCCGTGCGCATATCTTGGATGCTGATGCCGGCTGCATCATTGAAATCCACAGACGAACCGCCCTCGAATTCTATTCCGAAGTTGAGTCCGCGGATCCCGATTGCAGCAAGCGATAGAACGATCAGGATCCCGGAGATGATGAACATGATGTTGCGGTTACCCAAGAAGTTGATTTCGTTTCTGGACAGTCTAGGCATTCCGGGCACCTCCCTTCAATGCGATTTCCTCAGCATGTGACCCCTCTTCGATATCGGTTGTCACGCCCCAGAATCCGGGGTTCTTCTCGATCTGCGAGGGTGCGAGCAGACGGATTATCGGCGCCTTGAATATGATCATAGTGACGACGTCGCAAACGATACCGAGACCCAAGGTAAGTCCGAACCCTTTCACGGGACCGACTGCAATGAAGAACAATGCCAACGCCGAGACAAGTGTGACCATATCCGCATCGATAGAGGTTCTTATCGCATGCCTGACACCGGAAATGGATGCGGCTTTGACCGACCGGCCCATTCTGATTTCCTCTTTGAATCTTTCCAGTACCAGGATCGAAGAATCGGCCGCCAAACCGATTGTGAGCACGATACCGGCGATACCCGCAAGCGACAAAGCGAATAGACCGAAATAGGAAAGTACAGCCAGAATGCCGAGATAGAGGGTCGCGAACACGAGGAGGTTCAAGACCGTCAACGCGCCGAGGCCACGATAGAATACAAGCAGGTACAGGCCGACAAGTATGAAGCCGATGGCCATGGCGATAAGACCTGCGTTCAATGAGTCCTGACCGAGTGTCGGGCCCACGACTCGCGACTCGGAAAAGGAGAGGTCGACGGGAAGCGCACCGCTTTCAAGAACCGTCTGAAGTGATTTCGCCTCGTCCAATGTGTAGTTTCCCGTGATGGCGACATCCCCATCAGTGATGGCACTCTGGACCGCAGGTGCCGAATTCACCACACCGTCGAGCACGATCGCGATCTGACCGTTGGTGGAGACCAGGTCGGTGGTGATCGTCGCAAACGAAGCGGTGCCGGTGCTGTCGAGGTTGAGATTGACGGCATAATAGGCACTTGTCTGCGTCTCCTGCCCGATGGTGACGCTTTGGATCGAGTCCCCGGTCATAAACGCCGTATAGGTTCCCGGTTCGAGCCCCATGCCCGTTTCGCCGCTCTCGATGCGTTTCACCATATCCGTATCGGTGATATCGCGAAGATCAACGAACTCGAGAGCGCCCGTGGTACCGATGGTCGAAAGTGCTTGCTCTGCATTCTCGACCCCCGGGATCTGTATGAGTATGGATGTGTCACCCTGCTGTTGGACCGTAGCCTCAGAGGCGCCCAGTTTGTTGACGCGGTTGGTTACGATGGCGACCGCTTTCTCCATATCATCGGTCGTGACCTCGCTACCGTCGGAGTGGTCGGCGGTCATGATGACGGAGAGACCACCTTGGATATCGAGGCCTTGCGTGATCCTATCCTTGAGCGGCGTGAAGCATATAGCTGCTGCGATGAGGAGGACAGCCAGTGCGACAAGCAGAATGATGTTGCGCCTGTCGAGCTTCCTCTTATGCGTGTTTGCGCTCATAACCACCCTTTCATGCGAACGAGAACATAATCCATGTATGATACACCTAGCATTCGACGGAAATCGTCATTATTTTCCTATATGCCCGAATAGCGCGGCGAAGTCTGATAGCCGTCCGCTTAATAACCATTCGGTTAATAATCACTGGCCTAATAGTCATTCGCGGCAGGTGAGGCATTCCATGTATCCAGAAAACTCCGGTAGGTCCCGGTTTCGATCGCCTCTCGAGCGCGTCGCATGAGATCGATCAGGTAATGCAGGTTATGCAGCGAGAGAAGCGTAGATGCGAGCATCTCCTTCGAAGCAACCAAATGACGTAGATATGCGCGTGAATACTCCTTGCAGACCGAACAGGAGCAAAGCGGGTCGAGAGGACCGAAATCGGTCGCGAAGCGGGCGTTGCGCATGTTGAGCCGTCCTTCGCTTGAAAACGCCGTTCCCATGCGGGCCGTACGGGTGGGAAGCACGCAATCGAAAAGGTCGACGCCGCATGCGACCGCGCGCACCAATGTCGTCGGATTGCCCACGCCCATCAAGTAACGGGGCTTGTCGGCGGGAAGTGCCGTTGCAACACCGCCCAGCGTCTCGAACATAACCTCGTGTGGCTCCCCCACCGAGTAGCCCCCGATGCCGTAGCCCGGAAAACCGATCTCTTCGAGAAGGGAGATCGATTCGAGTCGCAAATCGAGGTGCGTACCTCCTTGGACGATACCGAATAAGGCCTGGTCTTCCCTGGTATGCGCATCCTTACACCGAGCCGCCCAAGCAGCCGAGCGCTTGACGGCTGTGTGGACGAGTTCCTTTTCGGCGGGGTACGGAGGGCATTGGTCGAGTTGCATGATGATATCAGCGCCCAGGAGCTGCTGGATGCGCATATTCTCCTCGGGGGTCCAACGATGATGGCTACCGTCGACGATGGAATTGAACGAAACGCCATCCTCATCGAGGGTGAGCGTATCGGCGAGTGAGAATATCTGGAAACCGCCGGAGTCCGTGAGGATCGGGTGATCCCACCCCATGAACCCATGTAATCCACCCGCCTGTGCGATCAACTCCGCACCCGGGCGCAGATAGAGATGGTATGTGTTGGAGAGGATGATCTGGGCTTGCACTTCCTCGAGTTGCGGAACAGTGATACCCTTCACCGTCGCGCGCGTGCCCACAGGCATGAACGTTGGTGTTTGGATGTCGCCGTGCGCCGTATGGAAACACCCGCGGCGCGCATCCGTATGTGGATCTGCCGCAAGCAGATCGAAGTCGAAAAGAGCCATCATTCTCCTAACCGATGAACATCGCGTCGCCGAAGGAAAGCAGGCGATATCGCATGCGCACCGCTTCTTCATAGGCGGTCATTATATTCTCACGCCCGGCGAACGCACTCACAAGAAGCATAAGCGTCGAACGCGGCACATGGAAGTTCGTTATCAAAGCGTCGACGACATGATAGGTATAACCAGGCATTATATACAGGGAGGTTTTTTCGCCTGTACGTGCGCGAATATCACCGAGACCCTCGTCCCAAGCACTCTCGAGCGAACGCACCGAGGTCGTACCGACCGCGATGACACGGCCACCGCGCTCCTTTGTAGCATGGATGGCGTCCACCACCCGCTGCGGGACATGGTACTGCTCGGTATGGATACGATGGAGCGCAGGGTCATCCTCCGTTACAACGCGGAACGTATCGACACCCACCTCGAGTTCAACCGTCTCGAAGGCGACACCCTTTTCCTTTATCCGCTCGATGAGCTCGTTTGTGAAGTGCAAACCGGCGGTCGGGGCCGCAGCACTATGTTCGGCTTTCGAGAAAACCGTCTGATACATCTCCCGGTCGCCTTCATAGCCCGTTATGTACGGTGGAAGGGGCACATCCCCGACCTTATGGAACGCTTCATCCAACGTGCAGCCCAGCGGTTCGAACTCCACCATACGCTCACCGGCTACACCGCAGATATCACGGACGGTACCGCGCAATATGACAGGGGCATTGACCGGTGCAAGCGCTCCCCCAAAACGGAACTCCATCCGGGCTCCGCTCTTCAGTCTTCTGCCCGGTCGCACCAAGCACTCCCAAACGTTATCACCGTGATCGCGGAGTAATAATGCTTCCACCGCTCCACCGGTTATCGGTTTTTGTCCGATAAGACGTGCCGGCATGACGCGCGTCTCGTTCGCCACCAACAGATCGCCGCTGTTCAAGTGGTCGATGATCTGCGTGAACGTTTCATGCTCGATCTCACCGGACGCGCGATCAAGCACCAAAAGGCGACATGAGTCACGAGGATCTGCCGGATATTGCGCTATGAGTTCCTGGGGTAAGTTATATTCGAAATCTTCCGTACGCACTAGTATTCCATTTCCTTCTTCTTCTCGGCACAGAACTCCCGTGCCTTCTCGCGAGCTGTGATAATCGCCACTTTGGCTGCTTTACGCGCAGCCTTGCTCTCTTCCCGTTCTTGTGCGGCTTCCTCATTAGAAAAATGACAGCCACAATAATTCTGTCGATACATTCCCAATTCACGGGAACGCCGAGTCGCATCAGGATATCGATCGCGAAAATCTTGGAACAGCGCTTCTATTCCGACTGCATCTGCGGCACGTTGCAATTCTTCTTCAATCACCTGGGTGAACTGATAGGGACTCACCGATAATGTGGTCGATATGGCGTCATACCCTTGGTCTTTCGCAATCGACGCAAGTTCCTCGAAGCGCATCCGATAACACATCCGGCAACGGTTCTCGCGATTCGACCCATAGACTCCGGCCAAGCTTTCCCAAGTTTCGGGATCGTAATCGCCGAGAAGTAACGAAACTCCCTGAGTTTCAGCCCATGCCCGTAGTGTCTCGAGGCGACGAAGATTCTCTTCCCGTGGATGAATATTTGAATTCAAGTAAGCAAGCGTCACGTCACAACCGGCATTGACGAACCACCGATGAGGCTCAAGCGAGCATGGACCGCAGCAAGCATGTACCAGCAACTTCACAATCTATCATTC
>JAAXUU010000002.1 GCA_013335845.1 Actinomycetota bacterium | reverse complement strand
GTGCTCTCCGCATACACCGAGATGAATGCCGGGGTTCACGCTGCGACCGAGGGTACAGCCCATCTCGACAAGCTTCGCGACTCCACTATCGACCGTTTCAAACGGGTTGACGGTGATGAGACGACGCGCAAGATAACGGGGAATGAACTTGCCTTCGACGTCGTCACGAGAGAAGCCGAAGGTGGTCTGTGTCAGGTCGTTCGTTCCGAACGAGAAGAAGTCAGCTACCTTACCGATTTCGTCCGCGGTGACAGCGGCGCGCGGAAGCTCGATCATGGTTCCGATCGGGATATCGAGTTTGACGCCATACTCCGACTCGACGATAGCGAGAACCTCTTCGGCTTCACCACGTAGAAGTTCGAGTTCACTCACTAAGGACACGAGCGGGATCATGATCTCCGGCTTGGGATCGAACCCTTCGAGTTTGAGTTGAGCCGCAGCACTCGCGATTGCGCGGACCTGCATGGCAGGGAGTTCGGGATACATGATGGCAAGACGGCAACCGCGCAGTCCGAGCATCGGGTTCGACTCGACCATAGCATCGATCTGTGCCAAGAGCTTACGCTTCGCAGCGATGATATCAGGATTGCCACCCATGCACTCGAGCTTCGTTATCTCAACTTCGAGCTCGCGCGGGTTGTCCAAGAACTCGTGTAGAGGAGGATCGAGCAAACGAACTGTGACGGTGAGACCGTCCATAGCTTTGAACATCCCGAGGAAGTCCCCGGTCTGAGCGGCGAGAAGGTCATCGAGTGCTTTCTGCTTGGTTGCTTCATCATCAGTCAGGATGAAAGACTGGATAATGGACTTGCGGTCACCGAGGAACATATGCTCGGTACGGCACAGTCCTATGCCTTCAGCACCGAACTCACGAGAAAGGACTGCATCCTCCGGGTTGTCGGCGTTGGCGCGAACACCCATCGTACGAACTTCGTCCGCCCATTCCAGGATCGTATCGAGGTCACCGGAGAGTTCCGGCAAAACGAGCTCGACGGCTCCGAGAACGACGATGCCCGAGGTTCCGTCGATGGAGATCATATCACCTTCGTGCAACACGATATCCGTGCCGCTCACGATGGCCTGTTTCTTCTCGGCATTGATCTTCAGGGCCTCGGCACCGCATACACAGGGAGCGCCCATACCACGTGCGATAACGGCAGCATGACTTGTCTTTCCACCGTGGCTTGTGAGGATACCTTCGGCGGCGACCATGCCGGCCAGGTCATCCGGGTTCGTTTCCCAACGGATCAATACGACTTTACGACCGGCGGCAACTGCAGCAACGGCATCAGCTGACGAGAAGACGCACTCGCCCACCGCCGCACCGGGACTCGCGTTCAAGCCCTTGGCGATGACTTCGTATTTCGCATTCTTATCGAACTGAGGGTGGAGGAGTTGGTCGAGCTGCGCAGGGTCGATGCGCATGATGGCCTCGTCACGCGAGATGAGACCTTCTTCCACCATGGAGATGGCGATACGCAAGGCGGCGGCTGCAGTACGCTTTCCGACACGCGTCTGGAGCATCCAGAGTTTACCCTGTTCGATTGTGAATTCGATATCGCACATGTCGCGGTAATGTTTTTCGAGGATATCGAAGACTCCCTCGAGCTCGTGACCGGCCTCTTGAAGACCTTCGACGCTCTTGAGTTCGGAAATCGGAGAGGTGTTACGGATACCGGCGACGACGTCCTCACCTTGGGCGTTGACCAGGTAGTCTCCGTAGAACTCGTTTTCCCCGTTAGCGGGGTTGCGTGTGAACGCTACACCGGTCGCACTGGTTTCGCCTTTGTTGCCGAATACCATGGCTTGGACGTTCACTGCTGTTCCCAGATCGTCCGAGATCTTGTTCTGCTTGCGATAGAGGCAGGCGCGATCGTTCATCCAGCTACCGAAGACGGCACGGATGGAAAGGTTGAGTTGCACATCCGGATCCTGCGGAAACGAGACCTCGCCATTTACGACGAGCTCTGGGTACTCTTCGGCGGAAACGTGATTCGAGAAGATCTGCTTGAATTCGGTCACCAGGGCTTCGAGATCTTCAGCAGACAGTTCGTTATCGCCTTGGACGCCGCGTGCGATCTTCTTCGCATTGATGGCATTCTCGAAGAGATCTCCCTCGACACCCATGACCACCTTGGAGAACATCTGGACGAAACGACGATAGGAGTCCCATGCGAAACGGGGGTTCTCGGTTTGTTTGATAAGACCTTTGATCGACTCGTCATTGAGTCCTAGGTTCAAAACGGTGTCCATCATACCGGGCATCGAGAACGGCGCGCCACTTCTAACCGATACGAGTAAAGGATCTTCTTTGTCACCGATACGTTTGCCGATACGTGCCTCGAGATCGAGACGATACTCTTGGATGGTGTCGAGCACACCCTCGGGGAATTCATTCGCGCGGGAGTAATCCATGCACGTCTGGCAAGAGATGGTAAAGCCGGGAGGTACCGGAAGACCGATTTTTGCCATTTCGGCCAGGTTCGCACCCTTGCCTCCCAAAATCCCCTTCATCGAAGCATTGCCCTCGGTAACATTGTTACCGGCAAGGTCTTTTCCAAAAGCAAAAACACGCTGGTCTGTCTTAGGCACCTGAACTCCTTTGTCTCACCCTACAAATGTATATGGCCTATATATGTATTCACGCAAATATACGTGCTCAAGACGCCTGGGCGCGGACCATCAAGCATGAGTGAAATAAATACCACGCGCCACAGTGCGACCTTTCTATTATTGCATTTCCAGAATATTAAGAAAGATTTTCCAGGCCATTTCCAGCCTTGTAGTACTGTAGTATCTCTTGAGCGGTTTCCTCGATGGCCTTGTTGTCTGTGCGGATGACGATACAGCCGAGCTTACGCATAAGGGCTCGGGCATTATCCAGATCTTCCTGGACCTTTTCGACGGCAGCGTAGGATTCTGCGACGTCCATCGCCGTTCCGAGCCTTCTATAGCGGATTTCGGACAGAAGTCTCGCGTTCGACATGAGACCGAAAATCTTCTTCCGGTCGACCTTGAAGAGGGAACTCGGGGGCTCGACGCCGAGCACGAGTGGAATGTTCGCGACTTTGTATCCCCGCGTCGCCAAGAAAAGCGAAAGAGGCGTCTTCGAGGTTCTCGATACCCCGATGAGTACGATATCCGCATCGTCCAGATCGTCTTCCCCACGCCCGTCGTCATGATTGACGGTGTAGTCCACAGCCTCGATACGTTTGAAATACTCGGCATCGGTCTCGTGGATGACTCCTGGTTTTCCGATCGGGATTTCGCCGAAGACACCGGAAAGTGCTTCGATCGCAGGACCGAGCAGATCCACGACATAGAGTTCATCGATATGCGGGTACTCCCAGAGTCTTTCTCGGAGGCTCTCATCGGCAAACGTATGGAAGACGACCATCGGCTTACCATCCATGCGGTTGTCGTCGAGATAGTCAAATACCTGTTCGATGCTTTTCACGTGCGATAGGCGCCCTAAGGTACCCTGTATCTGTGGAAATTGGCTCACGGCAGCCGAAACGACCATCGCAGCGGTGTCACCCAACGAATCTGAGATAACGTGTACCAAAGGAGACTCCCGAACGATTCCGTTACTCATTTTCCCAGTTTCCCTATGTCTGCGACGCTTCCGAACACCTCGACGAAACGGTTGAGGAGGCGAAGTCGGTTCTCTCGAACAGCCGTATCCTTATCCATGATCAAGACATCGTGGAAAAACGTGTCGATAGGAAGTCTGAGCTCCGCCAAAGACTGCACAGCTGCAGGATAATCATGACTCTCGAGCGATTTCCCGATACTCTGTTCGCACGCACTTACTGCCAAAAGTAAAGCGTTGTCTTCGGGTGTAAGGAGGTCGTGCACCAGATCGGTGCCAAGACTCGCATCGGTAAGATTCGCCGCGCGTGTATAGGCGGTTGCCAAGTCCTCGAAGAGCTCCGGCGAATTCATGCGCGCATTCGCAAGCGCCTCACAGCGAGCTATGACGACCGTCGGTTCAATGATATCGCACGCAAGTACGGCGGCGACGGTATCCGCCTCGAAGCCACGCTCGCGGGCGATGACTTCGATACGTGTCGCGAAGAAGGCGCGAACAGCCTCGATGATAGCGTTACGGTCGAAATCGGTGGTTCCCCGGTAATTATCCACCGCAAGCTCTATGGCATCGCGAAGCGAGACGGTGAGCCCTGCAAGCAGGATGTTGATGATACCGATAGCGCCGCGGCGCAGGGCGAAAGGATCGGACGATCCGGTCGGACCTTGCCCGATCGAGAAGATACCGCAGATCGTATCGAGTTTATCTGAGAATGCGACGATCTTACCCGCGAAGTTGGAAGGCAGGATATCCTGTGAGAAACGGGGGAAATAATGCTCGGAAATAGCTAGGACGACATCCTCGGTTTCTCCGCTTTCCTTGGCGTAGTAACCGCCCATAACACCCTGGAGCGACGTGAATTCCACTACGGCGTTCGTGACAAGGTCCGCTTTACATAGATGTGCCGCGCGGAGTGCATTTCCGGTATCTTCGAAACCACATGCGCCTCGCTCGCATAACTCCGAGACCAACGCTTCGATCCTGCGCGTTTTCGCACCGACCGTTCCGAGCTTCTCTTGGAATACCACCCTCTCCAAATCTTCGACATAGGCTTCGAGGGGGCGCTTCTTGTCTTCATGATAGAAGAACGCAGCGTCGGAAAGGCGTGCACGGACGACGCGCTCATTACCATCGGCGATTATGTCGCCACGGGAAATCGCACCGTTACTGACTAATAGGAATGCATTCGAAAGCGCACCTTGCGTGTCATACATAGGGAAGTAACGCTGATGGGAGAGCATGGCATCGGTGATGATCTCGCTCGGTATCCGGAGGAATTCCTCATCGAAATGGCCGAGAAGGACATTCGGGTGCTCCACGAGGTTCACGACCTCCGAAAAGATCTTCTCGGGTGTGCGGGCGCGGAGGCCGGTCTTCTCTTCGAACGCCGCGATCTGCTTGCGTATCTTCGCGCTACGGACCTCAGCGGAAGGCACAACCCATGCCGCAGCAAGTATATCGAAGAAGCTCGCAGCGCTTGCGACCTCGAACTCCTCGTTCGCGAGCAAGCGATGGCCGCGGGTGATACGCCCTGCGTTCAGACCGGCGAAGGTCACGGGGACGATCTCGTTTTCCCAAAGTGCCAAAATCCAACGGACCGGTCGCACGAAACGTGCGTCGCCGCTTCCCCACCGCTGGGATTTCGGCCAGGAAAGCGACACGATGAGCTCGTTCAGGATATCAGGCAGCATGCTGCGAGTACGACGGGCACGTTTCTCGACGATTGCGTAGATGTATTCCTTGTCACCCTCTTTACCCCGCTGCAGATCCTTGACTTCGAGCCCCTTCCCACGCGCGAAACCGATAGCCGCCTTCGTAGGGTTACCGTCGGCGTCGAATGCGATATCGACCGATGGTCCCTTGCTTCGCGTCATCAGAGGAGAACTCTCTTCGGCGAGGTCTTTGATCGTCAAGATCAAACGGCGCGGAGTCGACATGGTTTTTATCTCACCATGTCCGATACGTGCGTGCTCGAGGGACTCCTCGGCAAGTCGTGCGAGTTGCTCGGTTGCGGCCACCAAAGGAGCCGCGGGGATTTCTTCGGTTCCGATCTCGAATACGAAGAGATTACTCATGGTCTGCTCCTTCCGACATCGCAGCGTTTTCGGTCACACGTGAATCTGCACCGCGTGATCGGTTCCTCTCGAGCATTGCGACATAGGCTTCACAGCATGCTTTCGCAAGTGTACGGACGCGCAGGATATAACCCATACGTTCCGTCGCTGAGATAGCACCACGTGCATCGAGGAGGTTGAATGAGTGCGAGCATTTCAGGACGCAGTCGTATGCAGGTAAAGGAAGGTCTTTATCGAGAAGGGACCGACATTCACCTTCGTAGTCGTTGAAGTGAGCGAGCAGCATGTCGACATTCGCGTATTCGAAGTTGTAGGCGGAGAATTCCTTCTCGTTCTCGAGGAACACATCACCATAGGTGAACGTCGTCCCGTCGGGTGCGATGCTCCACACGAGATCGTAAACGGAATCAACGCCCTGGATATACATAGCGAGACGCTCGAGACCGTAGGTTATCTCGGCGGGTACAGGGTCGCACTCAAGGCCTCCGACCTGTTGGAAGTAGGTGAACTGGGTGACTTCCATACCATTGAGCCAGACTTCCCAACCGAGACCCCATGCACCGAGCGTAGGTGATTCCCAATCGTCTTCGACGAAACGTACATCATGGTAGGACGGCTCGATGCCGATAGTGCGTAGTGAATCGAGATAGAGCTCTTGGACATTGTCGGGAGAAGGTTTCAAGATCACCTGGAACTGGTAATAATGCTGCATACGGTTCGGGTTCTCTCCGTAACGCCCATCGGTAGGTCGACGGCACGGCTGGACATACGCCACATTCCATGTTCCCGACCCCAAAGAACGCAGTGTCGTCGCTGTGTGGAAGGTACCCGCGCCGACCTCCGTATCGTAGGGTTGAAGGATGACACAACCTCGCTCCGCCCAGTAACGTTGAAGCGAAAGGATTATTTCTTGAAACGTGACCACTGTATTCTCCAAACTAAACGAGCCTTCCGATTTCATCGAAAGGCCAATACGTGAAAAACGCATGCCCCGAAACGCTGGAAACGGGGATGGGACCGAAATAGCGGCTGTCGCCGGAGTTGGTGCGATTGTCCCCCATCACCCAGATAGAGCCATCCGGGACGAGGAAGGGATAGGAGATCTCGACGCCTACGTAGGTCGTGGTGAAGGGATCGCTGGGTTTACCGTGTGTGTAGGGTTCGTCGAGTTGGACCCCGTCTACAACGACAAAGCCGTCGACCATATCGACGGTTTGCCCGCCGGTGGCGATGCAGCGTTTGACCAAGGTCTGCTCGTCAGTCGTAGGGTCGGAGAATGTGACGATCTGGCCCTGCTCTATGTCATCGAAGTAATAGGTTATCTTTTCCGACAAGATGTAATTCCCGATTTCAATAGTCGGATCCATGGAGCCGGTCGGTACCTGAAACGGTTGTACGACAAACGCTTTGATACCCCATGTGAGAGCGAAAGCGATAGCGAGCATTACGAGGAACTCAAAAGAGCTTCTCATAAATGAACTCTGTTTTCCTCTTTGGGCTGTAGTACGATCACTCGCCGAAGTGTTCTCGCTGTCTGAACCACTCGCGTCGAACGAGTTTTCCGAATAACCCTTGTCCTTGAAATCCTTCACGTCGATTACCCTTTGTAGTAGTGGGATATCAGTGTATCATCAGTCGGCGGTACCATTACATACACCGTTTGCAAACGTCTTCTCTTCGGGCGTCAGATCCGCCGTTTCCAGCAAATCGGGGCGAAGCAGAGCCGTCTTGCGAATCGCTTCCATTCTACGCCAAGCATCGACCTTACCATGGTCTCCCGAAAGCAGGATAGCGGGGACCTCGAGTCCACGGCAGACTGCCGGCCGCGTATATTGCGGGAATTCGAGAAGCCCTTCCGAGAAAGACTCTTCATACGGAGAGGCTTCATCGCCGAGCACGCCCGGGAGGAGTCGACAAATCGCGTCGGAAACAACCATGGCAGCCAATTCGCCGCCGGTAAGAACATAGTCACCTAATGAGATACAGCGATCGGCACGCGTGTAGACGCGCTCATCGAAGCCTTCATATCGTCCGCAAACGAAAATGAGTCGGCTCTCTTGTGCGAGTTCGGTCGCAAGCGCCTGGCTGAATGGCTCGCCACTCGGTGTGAAGAATATAGTCTTAGCCGGAATCGGATTATGTTTTGGACTTTCCAATTCATCGAGCGCTTCGAATACCGGATCGCACTTCATGAGCAGCCCCTGACCACCGCCATACGGCTGGTCATCGGTGGTACGATGGCGATCATGCGTCCACTCCCGCAAATCGTGGGCATGGAATTCGAGTATGCCCTTTCTACGGGCGATACCGAGTATGGATGTATTCATGGGAGTAGTGAACATTTCAGGAAAGACCGATAGTGTCTCTATGATCAACGGATCTCTCCCTCCGTGGTGTCTATCTCCTCTGCCTCGCTATCTATCAATCCTTCAAGCAAGCGAACCGATATCGGCTGTTCGCTGTCCTCGGGCACATCGAGCACGACGTCATCGATAACCGGGATCATGACCTCACCGAAGCGGCCTTGCACCACCCATACATCGTTTGCACGGGAAAACAAGATGTCGACTATGGTTCCCAACCGGCCACGTTCGACACAGACTACCTCACGACCCACCAACACTTCGGGGTCGAAAGGAGACTCGGGTATGTCGATTCGTCGCGCAAGGATCGTCTTTCCAACCAGTTGTTTCGCCCCATCGATATCAACGATAGCATCGAAAGTGACGGCAGCACTGTAGTCGATCCCCGAGACTCCCGTTATCTTCGCGCTTCTCACTCCGCGCAAAGAGGGCGGTGTGAAGAAAACGGTGCTGCCCACAGGCAAAGCAAAAGGAAGTCCCGTGGTGGATTTCACCACGACCTCCCCTTTGAGTCCTTGCGTTTTGACAATCGTCGCGATGTTCGCGTACGGAGTAGTAGACGCAGATTCCATACGCCTAATCCGAAATCTCTACCTCGACAGAGAAACCTGCCTGTGAGGCAGCAGCACGCGCAAGCGTCCGGATTGCTTTTATGACACGGCCTTGGCGACCGATGACTTTGCCTACTTCTTCTTCCGAGACGCTGATATCCAAACGGAGGGTATCTCCTTCTTCGGAAGAGTCGATTTTGACCGCATCCTCATCAGTGACAAGCGAACGCACCAACATGTCGACCAATCCGGCGACATCTTCGTGGGTTTGAGCCATTATTTGGCTTCCTTACGGGCAATCCCGATAAGTTTCGCAGCGGTATCGGTCGGCTGAGCACCCTTGGCGATCCAAGCGTCTACCTTCTCGAGATCCAAGGTGATGGTCGAAGGAGAGGTGCAAGGATTGTATCGACCGAGTTCCTCGATGAAACGTCCATCACGCGGTGAACGGCCGTCGGCAGCAACAACGCGATAGAAAGGTGCCTTCTTGGCACCGTGGCGTGCAAGACGAATTTTTACAGACAAAACTAACTCCTCTGTTCTTCGCAGTTGCCGTGTGCAACTACAGGTTTACGCATAGCAAATGAACATAATACGTTATTATAGCCACTTAGGTAAAGGGTGCAACCTAGTGGCTTTTTCGGTATGCGGCAGAAAGCAGGCAAACGGTGCCGCAAATTCTATCTGCCTGTATCGATACCAGCCTCAGCGATATCGACAGCGGTTTCTACAGCGCCATCTATAACACTATCAACCGTAACGATATTCGACACCGAAAGTTCCACGAGGGAACTCCCACTTCTCGAGAATCGTTGTCCCACACAGGATCCGACAGGTTCCACACTCAAGACAACCGGCATAATCGAAACGGACCGTACCATCGGGTAAGCACTCATAAAGCCCCGCCGGACACGCAAGTTCCAATGTGTGGAATTGCATCATATCCCCCGGACCGAGTTCCCTCAACACGATATGTGCATTATCTTCGTCAACGTAGAACTTATCCACCGCGAGTTTTTCATCGACATCCACATATTCCATCATAATGAACCCAATCCCTTCCGGACATCCTTGATCAGGGTGCCGATGCCGATTCGTTTGAGGTGAGGCATGACAGCCTTTCGCAAAGGTATCGATGGTCTTCCGTCAACCACGAACATCTCCTCCATAGTATCCGCGGCTAGTCGTGGATACTCATCGAACAAGCGTGGTGTCGAATCCATGAAATGCGGGAATCTACGATAGGTCTTCATGTCTTTCAACACGAAACCCTGCTCGAGAAGCGTGCGATAGACTGCGAGTGATTCCGCGCTGAAATCCCCTTGTCCCGATGCTTCGATAACCGCTTTCGCAGCGCATTCCGCCGAGGCGATGGCGAGATCCATACCGCGGACCGCATAACCGAGATTCATGCAGAAGCCGGCGCCATCACCAACGACCAACACGCCGTCGCCGATGAGTTTCGGGATCATGTCATAACCGCCTTCCAGCACGATATGCCCGGAGTACTCGAGCAGTTTGCCGTTCTTGATCAACGGCGCGACTGCATGATGCCTCTTGAGTGCTTCCAGCATCGCAGGAGCCGATCGGTTCCCTTCCACAAGCGTACTCAATGTCGCGACGATTCCCAAAGAGACGCTCTCCTTGTTGGTGTAGAGGAATCCCCCTCCTATGCTTCCCGCAGTCGGGCTACCCACGAAAAGAGAGGCCGTTCCCTCGCCATCACTACTACAGAAGCGATCTTCGATGACGCTCGCAGGAAGACGTATGAGCTCTTTCACCCCTACCGCCACCTGCGATGGCTTGAATTCAGCGCGCATCCCGATCTTCTGCGCGAGAAGCGAGTTCGCCCCGTCGGCCAAGATGGTCACATTCGCTTCCAATTCATCATCGCCGGCGATCACCCCGCAAACCCTTCCCTCTCGAACGATAAGGTTCTCGATGCTGATTCCCGCGATGATCTGAGCCCCTGCCTCCTCAGCCTTATCTGCAAGCCACTGATCGAGTACCGAAGTCAGTACAGAATAGGAATCACTCCCCTGCTTTCCAAGCCGAGTCGAACGATAATCCAGCCCCACCGCAGAGTCGTCGGTAAGCATGGTGACGCACTCACGTGTGATTTTCCGCTCCAAAGGGGCCTCTGCGGTGAAACCCGGTATGATTTTCTCGATACTATGCGTGTAGAGCCGTCCCCCCGTCATATTCTTGCTGCCGGGGAAATTGCCGCGCTCGATTAGAACGACTTCCAAACCGGCGTTGGCCATAAGGTAGGCGGCCACCGTCCCCGCGAGCCCGCCGCCTACGACAATCGCGTCGAATTTGTCCTCGGACATACACTGAATCCTTTCAATACGACTTCGGTCGCTATTTTCCGAACGCCTCGGTCAAGGCGGGAATCACCTTGTAAAGGTCACCTACAATGCCATAATCCGCCTGCTTGAAGATAGGAGCGGATGCTTCTTTGTTGATGGCTATGATCGTTTTCGCGCGATTGATACCGACGGTATGTTGTACTTGCCCTGATAGACCGATGGCAACATAGACCTCCGGTGCCAGCATGACACCGGACACACCGATGTACACCTCGCGGGGTAGCCACTTCTCTTCCTCTGCGATCGGACGCGTGCAGCCGACCTCGCCCTCTATCGCATCCGCGAATGCGCGGATCATGACGAGGTCATCCTCTTTGGCTATACCACGGCCGATACCTACCACCGTTTGAGAAGCTGAAAGGTTAACAGCGCTTTTCTCCTTCTTCGCAACCGACCTGCACTTGACTTGAGATACGGGAGTTATGAAGGGGACTTCGACTATCTCATTGGCTCCCTGGGCATCATGGTTTGGAAGCACATCACTCCCGAGCAAGTATATCGCTACAGGACCCGTAGCCTTCTCGGTTCGAGTCGCAGCTCCCCCATATACGAGGTGCTTCGCTGTGCCGTTTTCGGCAAGTTCGATAACATCGGTCATGACGCTCGTGCCGAGTAGAGCCGCGATACGGCCGGCGATGAGTTTATTCCGCCGCGTTGTTTCGATGAAAACGAAATCCGGTTGCTCGTTCGCTATGAGATCTGCGATGGTCTCGGTGTAATCTTCAACCATTACTCCGGCTTGAGTGGCGATATGGAAGACCTTGTCAGCTAGAGCTGCATCTTTCAGCTCGTCACCGATGGCGACGGCTTCGACGGCATCGGCGTATGCCCGTGCACAACCGCATAGCGCAGACATCTGTGGTGCTGTCTCGGCGTATATGAATGCTTTCATGAAATCCTCTCCCTAGATCACTTTCGCAACATTGGCTATGAATGCCGCAATCGCTTCGTCGGAATCGCCTTCGATGATGATGTGTTTGCGGTCCGTTTCCTTCGGTGCGAGCGTTTCAAGAACTTCGATGGTTGCCAAAGCGGCGTACTCGAGATCTGTCGCACGCAAGACCACCGCAGGTTTCTTACCGGCAGCGAGTATCTGTTTCATACCGGCTATACGGGGAAGGTTGATATCGGACGTAACCGAAATCACCGCCGGCATGGGTATCTCGAGAATCTCGACTTCATGCTCAAGGGTGCGCTCTGCAATGACGGCGCCGTTCTCGACTGTGATCTTGCTCACGCAATTTATAACCGGAATGCCCAGAAGTTGTCCGAGCTGAGCGCCGACCTGCTGCGCATACAAATCGGCCGACCCATCCCCACATAGGATGAGGTCATAGGAATCTATCTTTGCCAAAGCTGCTTTGAGCGCGCATGCCGTCTGGTGGGCATCCATAGCTTTCATGTCCTCGTCAGCGACCATCAGAAGATCATCGGCGCCTCGAGACAGGATATTCTTCTTCAGTTTCGAGTCGTCGATGGAAGAATCACCGACGGTGAGGACCTTGAGCGAACCACCGTTGTCTTCCACCAATCGGACTCCCTCTTCCACCGCATTGAGATCGTAGGTGCTGATAGAAGGTCGTGCCCGATCGAAATCGAGTGTGTAGTCCGGGGATACTGTAAGATCTTGATCATCGGGAACCACTTTAACGCAAGCTACAACATTCATGTTCACTTCTCCTCGTGATACGAACAACAACGTTCGGATCGGTGATTCCCCTAAGGGAATCACCGGTCCGTGCTATCGAATTCACTTGTAGTTCTTCAGAATCGCACGTCCGGCGATATGAACCATGATCTCATCGGTTCCACCGGCGATACGGAGATGACGGGCATCGAGCCACATACGTGATATCCTGCTTTCCTCCGTATATCCCATTCCTCCCATGATCTGCATGGCTTCATCCAGAACCTCGAAGGAAGCCATAGCACAATAGCGCTTCGCCAGAGCGGAACCGATCTGGACGGAACGACCGTTATCCTTCTCCCAGGCGGTCTTGAAGATGATGTTCTTCATATTCTCGAGCTTGATAGCCATATCGGTGATTTTTTCTTGAATGAGCTGGAATTGACCGAGAGGTTTGCCGAACTGCTCGCGGTAATTCGCGTAGCGGGCAACTTCCTCGAACGCCGCTTCGGCCATTCCGACGCCGATGGCGACCAACATCAAGCGCTCGATTTCGAAGTTCTTCATGAGCTGCATGAAACCGGCACCTTCGACACCCAAGAGTGAACTTTCCGGGAGTTCGACGTTCTCAAGGTAGACCTCATGGAAACCGCTCGTACGAAGACCTATTTTATGCAACGGTTCAAGCCGGACACCGGGGGCGTCCATCGGCACCAACCACATCGACATGGCTTTGAAAGCGACAGGCTCCTCGAGGTTCTTCGTGATACACAGAAGATAAGGGGACGTGTCCGCATCGGTTACCATGGTCTTGTGCCCACTTATATATACTTTTCCATCTTTGCGCGTTGCGGTAGTGAGTATGCCGCTGGAATCAGAACCCGCTTGAGGCTCACTGAAACCCAACGCGAAGGGCGCCGATCCGTTCTGGGCCACATAATCGAGAACGATTCTCTGCTGCTCGGGGCTACCGAATGAAAGGATATCGTCTATGCTGATAGCATTGCTTGCACAGGGTAGCGACGCACCGGTCATCCTCGCCAATTCCTTTGCGAACATCACCATGGTGACGGTATCCACCGGAGTGCCTCCGAACTCCTCCGGAACACCCAACATCGTGAAACCGGCTTCCTGCAACTTCATGATGAAATCGCGCGGATAACAATGCTTGTTATAGTAACAATCATTGTAGGCTTCCTCGTCCCACTCTCGTTCTACGAGATCGGCAAGGTTTTCAAACAGTAGTTCCTGCTCTTCCGACAAACCAAAATCCATACTAGCCTTCCTTTCATCATACGATCATCAGCAAAATCTTCTACAGGATCATCAGCGAGATCATTAGAGGAGCGTTTCGCCCAATTTGCCCCAAACATCACAGAACAGCGCGGAATCCATTTCCTTCAAATCTGGGGAAATGATGGGCTTGAATCCCATTCCCGCCAAAATATCGCGGTCCAAATCGATACCGGGAGCGATTTCGATGAGCTCGAGACCTTCCGTCGTGAGTTTGAAAACGGCGCGTTCTGTGACATAGGTGACATCTTGAGAGCGATTAGCGGCTTGTACGCCGCTGAAGGTGATCTGATCGACCGTATCGACGAACTTGGAGACCTGGCCTTCTTCCAGAATAGTGAGCCCGCCATCCTTGACTGCGATCTTCGCTCCATTCATGAACGAACCGCAGAAAACGACTTTCTTGCTCGCACAGGTCAAGTTTATGAATCCTCCCGGTCCGTTGATCCTCGAACCGAACTTGCTCACGTTGAGGTTTCCCTCCTTATCGACTTGCGCGAGACCGAGGCAGGTCAGGTCGAGCATACCGCCATCGATCAAATCGAACATGGCCCCATGGTCTATGAAAGCCTGCGGATTGTACGCACTGCCGAAATTCGGCATCGGAGCGGGCACGCCACCTATAGCACCCGCCTCAACCGAGAATGTCAGATGGCCGTCGAATCCTTCTTCGGCGACGACACCGGAAATCGAAGCGGGTATGCCGACACCGAGGTTAATGAGGTCACCGGCGCGCAGCTCCATCGCAGCTCGACGGGCTATGACCTTGCGGATATCCAAGGGCAGAGGCGGGATACGGTCTACGGGTGTTTTGAGGGCTCCGGCGAAGGAAGGATCATACAGCGTGTGCTCTGTTTGCCAACATGCATCCTGGGTGGTTGCGACCACTACATAATCGACCAGGGGTCCGGGAATCCTCACGTCTTTCGCATACAAGGTGCCGCGTTTCGCGATATATTCGACCTGGACGATGACGATACCGCCGCTTGCTTTGGCAGCCTGCGCCAAAGCAAGGCCCTCATTCACGATCCCTTCCTTTTCGAATGTGATGTTACCGTCCTCATCGGCAGTGGTTCCACGGACGAGGGCGACATGCACGGGGAAACTCTTATAGAACAGATATTCTTCTCCACCGAATTCGATAAGCTCGACGATATCCTCTTGACAGGCATCGTTCATTTTCGCACCTTCGATGCGGGGATCCACATAGGTACCAAGACCCACCTTGGTGAACAAACCGGGACGTTTGGCGCCGATTTCTCGCCATAGATTCACCGTCACACCCTGCGGTAGGCAATAGCATGCGATCTCGTTCGCTTCAGCCATTTTCGCCAAGGGTCGCGACAGCCCGATGATCGAAGTGGTCCAAGAGGAGATCAGTCCCTCTTTCGCGAAATGGACCACCCCTTTCGTCTGTCCATCCCCAATGAAACTACCCTGCTTGAGCTTGATATTCCGAGGGTGTCCCGTTTCATCGAAACGCGTTTCGACAGCAGCGGCGACCTCTTCAGGCCAACCGGCCAGACCCATGCCACACGTACCGATAGTGCTGTCATCGGCGATCTTGTCTGCAGCTTGTCGTGCGGTTACGAATTCTGCCATACATGCTTCCCTTCCTCTATGTGTATACAGCATTACTACCTACATCATGTAAACCGGTACCCATCTACCGGTGGACTTCGATTTGCATTTTAAAAAGCTGTCTGTCCCTCAACGGAATCACATTTTGTCCTTTACCGTGGTTCCTCGCATTAGGACTGGAATGGTAAATCGACCTACATGATGAAAAAGTGCATAAGCCTTAGAGGTTAATTTTTGCCCACACGAAGAAAAACCAGCCCTGAGGCTGGTTTTTACGTTGCGATTCTTTTAGATTTCCCGGAAATAGCTACTTGAACAGATCCCCGAAACCATCGGGAAGATTGAGTCCCCCGAGCCCCTTAGACCCTCTGCCATGGCGTTTCTTACCTTTTTTTCCACCACCCATATCAGCGGAGTATTTCTTCATCATCTTCTTGGTCTCGCTGAAACGCTTGATAAGCTGATTGACATCGTAGACTTCGACTCCAGCCCCCTTGGCGATACGTTCTCTCCGGCTGCCGTTGATGACATTCGGTTTACGGCGCTCTTCGGCACTCATCGAATGGATGATAGCTTCGATTCGATCGAGTTCATGCTCGTCGACCTGTCCTGATGCAAGCGCTTTATCTCCCCCGGGAAGCGAGGACAGCAGGCCGGATAGCCCGCCCATCTTCTTGATCTGCTTCATCGAGGCCAAGAAATCATCGAAGGTGAATTCGGTCTTCGCAAAGCGCTTCGCCTCTTCTTCGGAAACCTCTTCCTCGGCGATAGCACTTGCTTTTTCGATAAAGGAGATCACATCACCCATACCGAGAATGCGTTTCGCCATACGATCTGGATAGAACGGCTCAAGCGCATCGGGCTTCTCGCCCGCCGAAATGAACTTTATGGGTTTTCCGGTGACCGCGCGGATGGATAGCGCGCCACCGCCACGCGCATCGCCGTCCATCTTCGACATGATCACACCGTCGAAATCGACTTTCTCGGCGAATGCGCTCGCAACGTTCACAACATCTTGTCCGGTCATCGCGTCGAGCACCATGAGTATCTGGTCCGGCTTGGTGGCCTTCTTGATGGCGGCCGCTTCTTCCATCATCAGTTCGTCTATATGCAGGCGTCCCGCCGTATCGATGATGACTACATCGCGGAGGGAATCGATAGCTTCGCGGATGCTTTGTTCGGCGATTGCGACCGGATTCTTCCCATCACCTCGGTAGATCTTCACACCGATGTCATCTGCCAACGAAGCAAGCTGATCGGCAGCAGCCGGTCGATAGACATCGCAGGCGACCAGCAAAGGACTGTGTCCTTCTTTTTTCAGACGATAGGCTAGTTTTGCTGCGGCTGTGGTCTTACCACTACCCTGCAGTCCGACGAGCATGATGACATTGGGGATCCGAGAAGAGAGAACGAGTTTGGAATCGGTCACACCGAGTAGCTTCGTGAGTTCATCGAGAACTATCTTGATGACATTTTGACCCGGGGTGAGTGAAGCCATCACCTCGGCGGTCAGACAACGTTCCTTGGTAGATGTGATGAAGGACTTCACAACCTTGAAATTGACATCGGCCTCAAGTAAGGCAAGACGGATCTCGCGCATCGCCGTATCGATGTCCTTCTCGGTCAGGCGCCCCTTGGACTTGAGCCCGCCGAATATATCTTGGAGCCGGTTTGAGAGATTATCGAACATATCAGTTACCACCTTCACCGATCAGAGCGTGTGCATACTCGAGGGCATCGAACGGTCGCATATCATCGATGCTCTCGCCAACCCCGATGCGCAGTATGGGAAGTCCTATTTCACGCGAAACCGCAACAGCGATTCCACCTTTCGCAGTACCGTCGAGCTTGGTGATCACGACACCGTCCAGCTGGAGAGCGCGGTTGAACTCCCGCGCTTGCGAAAGACCGTTCTGGCCGGTCGTCGCATCCATGACCAGCACCACCGAAACGGGCGCCTTCGAACGCTTCCGCGTGACATTCACGACCTTTTCCAATTCCCGCATCAAGTCCACCGAGGTATGCAAGCGCCCCGAGGTGTCTATGAGAACGAGTTCGGCACCGATCTCCTCTGCTCGCTCGATCACGTCGTAACATACGCTTGCGGGATCACTGCCCCGCTCGCGCTTGACGACTTCGACACCGGCGCGCTCGCCCCATACATCGAGTTGCTCGATCGCGGCAGCACGGAACGTATCGGCGCTACCGATCAAGACTCGATGCCCCGCGTCAACAGCCGCTTTCGCAAGTTTACCGACCGTCGTCGTCTTACCGGCCCCGTTGATACCGACGAACAGCACGACTCCGGGCACCGTATCGAAAGGATCATGCTCGGGCTCGACGAAGCGATCGGCGATAGTCTCAGCCAACAGTTCGAGTACCGAATGGGCATCGGGCAGAGCTTTACGCTTCGCGGTCTCCTGCAACTGCTCGACTATCTCAGATGCGGAAATCGCACCCATATCACCTTGGATGAGTGCCTCTTCGAGACTATCGTAAAAATCCTGATCGAGATTCGGCCCGCGATTGAAGAGAACGTTCATGGACTCGCTGAACTGCTCCCGCGTACGCGATAACCCTTCGGAAAGACGATCGAACCAAGACATACTTACCTACTTCTTCTTTGCTTGTTTTCGCAACGACAGAGGGGATTTCCGCGCAGCGGTCTGGACTTGTAGAGGCGAATGCATAATCGTCTGTTTGCCCTCGATGGCCGCTTGGATAGCTTCAGATGAAACATGCTCGAGATCCGCGTCCGTTGTTCTTTCGATTTTCTGGCTCACCACTTTGGAGACTCCGTCGGCTTGCATCGAAACACCGTAAAGGACATCGGCCGCTTCCATCGTCCTGCGCTGGTGCGTGACGAAAAGGAACTGGGATACCGAGCGCATCGAATCGAGATAACCTACCAAGCGTCTTAGGTTGGCATCGTCGAGAGCATCGTCGACCTCATCGAGCACGTAGAAGGGAACGGTGCGCGTGCGGTACACGGAGAATAGAAGAGCCAAAGCGGTCAGGGATTTCTCCCCTCCCGACATAAGGGTCATCTTGCTGATCTTCTTCCCCAGAGGTTGTGCGTGTACCTCGACACCGGTTGTTTCGGGATTGTCGGGATCGGTAAGGGTAAGATGCGCATGACCACCCGGGAATAGCGTGGAGAAGATCTCCTGGAAGTTGCCATCGACGATTTCGAAGGTCTCAAGGAAACTATTACGCATCTTCCTGTCGATAGCCGCAACGATCTTCGAGAGTGCTTTGCGGGCACCTTCCAGATCCTCCACCTGAGAGGCGATGAAATCACGACGTGCTTTCAAGGTTTCATATTCTTGCTTGGCGACCTGGTTCACCAAACCGATGGTGGCCATTTTCCGGCGTAATTTGTTCGCACGGTCTTCCGCAGAGTTCCGATCTTCCAAGATGGGAACATCGAGCGCCACTTCCAGCATGATGCCGTTCTCTTGAACGATTTGCTTAATCGACGCCTCAACCTGGGTCTCGATCTTGCCCTTCTCCACGCGGAGCATGGTCACGGCATCGACCTTCTCATCCAGTGCATCTTTGGATTTACGGACGGCCTCACGCACGTCTTCGATAGCCCCGACGAGCGTCGACGAATTGGATTGTTCGAATAGAGCCTGATCGCGGAGCTTGTTCGCCCATACTTTCATGCCCTCGGCCAGCTCTTGGAATATCTCATACAAAGGATCGACCCTACGAGACAACACCTCGAGGGATGCCTGCGTCTCGCGGGATACCCTCACAGTGTTCGTCAGGGTCTTTATCTCATTGGTCAACGCATTTATGCGTTGCTTGAGGTAGACCTCACGCGTCGATGCGGTCGCGATTTCAACATTGCAGTTCGATATCTGTTCCCGTATCTCGCTTTCCGCTTGGGTACGGCTCCTGCGCTCACTACTACCGGCGGATATCATCTCTTCCAAGGAAGCGACATCCGCGGCGATCGTCGCCATCCGTTGTTCGAGTTCGGCTATCAGAGGCGCGGTGGCTGCACTTTTCGCAGCGACGTTCTTACGTTGAGCTTCGATCTCACTGCGCTCGGCACTCATCGAGGTCATCGACTGTTCGAGGCGACCCACATCCTCACGCAGCGAATCACACTCGCCTTGCAGCATGGCGACCGCCTGGGAGAGCTCGAAACCGTCCTGTTGGGCCAGATAGAGCATATTCTCGGCTTCGCTCAACGCCAACTCCGCGTCACTGAGCGACGCGGAGGCACTGACGAGTTCCTGCTGCAGGATATCGAAGCGTCGACGGCGTGCAAGTACCCCATCGACATCATTCACTTGCACACCCAGCGTGATCTTCCCATTCGGCCAAACCACGGCACCTTCTTTGGTGACGAAGCGGTGGCGGGTCTCGTCGGCAGCCGAAGCGGCGATCGCGGTTTTTAAATCTGAGACGAGGTATACATCACCTATGAGGGCCTCGGCAGCCCAGCGGTTCGCTTCCTCGAATCCCACGGAATCAAGTAGACGTTCGCCGGTTTTCGGGCGTTCATCGACAATTCGTTTCGCACCTTCGACGGGAAGCAGGGAAATCTCACCGTCACCGGAGGTATCGGAAAGAAGGCGGCTCGCCAACAATTCAGCGGAATGGGTATCATCGACGACGAGCCCGAAGAGATCCGCGCCGAGAAGGCGTTCAAGTAGCTGCTCGTACTCGACCGGTGCCTTGAAGAGATTCGCGATGGGATGGATGAAACCTTTGAATTCGTCTTCGTGCGCCAGTACCCATGACAACGCCGGACTCGCAGACTCAAAGGCACGATCGACGCCTTCGATACCGCGGATCTCCGCACGGATGGTATCGTGGGTGTTACGGCAGACCGAGAGTTCATTCTTGCGGACTTCAAGCAGGCGGACACGTTTGTCGATATCCAACTTGGCCAGATCGCTGTCACGCTTGTTCTTCGCGAGTTCGTTTTCCCTCGCTTCGAGTTTATCCCGAACCGCAGCGAGTGCGGCTTGCGTAGTCCGGAATTGCTCATCGATCTGCGCGAAACGGCGAGTCAGCATCTCGTCCTCGAGGGTGTTATGCGAAATCGAGGCCTGCGACTTCTCTATCTTGAGTTTGCAATCATCGATCGCCCGTTGCTTGCCACGTAGATCAGCTGAGGTCTTGGAGTAGAGCTCGTCAGACTCCATGCGGGCTTTGCGGAGGAGTTCGCTTTGGCGACCGAGTTCTCCGAGCTCTTTGCTGCGTACCTGCAAAGTAGCGCCACACGTCTCACGCTCGAGCGTCAGCGCTTCGAATTCCCGCTCGGCTTCGTTGAGGCGCGTCTGCGCCCGGTGGAGCTCACCACGCAGTTCACTTGTGCGATTGACCATGTTGTTGCCCTTTTCCTCGAGCAATAACATATTGGAATCAAGTCGCTCGACGATCGATTGGCAACGGTGTCTTTGATTGGTAAGATCCCCGACGAAGAGACCTTTCTCCTCGAACATCTTCTGTAATTTTTCCAGTTCGCGTTCTTTATCGGTATAACGATAACGTGCGAGATCGACTTCGGCCGCAGCTTCCTTGTCTCGCTTCTCGATATCGTTCCATATCGCTTGAAGACCGCGCAGGTCGTCGACGGCGAGCCGTAAGTCGAGATCCTTGAGCTCATCTTCCAACTCGGCGAATTGCTGCGCACGGGCGGCTTGCTTCTCAAGAGGGCGAAGCTGACGGTCGATCTCGTTTGCGATGTCCTGTATACGCGAAAGATGCGCATCCATCGAGGCGAGCTTTCGCTCGGAACGTTCCTTGCGCCTTTTATGCTTGAGTATGCCCGCGGCTTCTTCGATAAGTTCGCGACGGTCCTCGCTTCGCGACTGTAAGACAGAGGAGAGGCTACCCTGTGAGATGATCGAATGAGTGTCACGGCCGATGCCCGAATCATGGAGGATATCCAGGATATCCCTTCTCAATGCGGGCGACCCGTTTATGAGGTACTCGCTTTCGCCGTTACGGTACATTCGGCGGGTGATAGCGACTTCATCGAAATCGAGAGGTAAGGTACCGCATGAATTGTCGAGAATCAGATCGACCTCGGCGACTCCGACCGCTTGGCGCGCCGAGGAACCCGAGAAGATGACGTCTTCCATGGCTTGCCCACGCAATTGTTTCGCACTCTGTTCACCCAGTACCCACAGGATCGCATCGGAAATATTCGATTTACCACTTCCGTTGGGTCCGACGATAATCGTTATCCCGGGCTCAAGTGAGAGCACGGACCGATCGGCGAATGATTTGAACCCTTTAAGCACAAGCGACTTCAGATACACGGAACCTCTCAATAACTTCGATGTGACAGACCGACTCGCAGACCGGCTTACGTCTGAGAGGACACGCCCCATTCTAACATAGTCAAGAAGTAGAACGGGTGTATATACCCCGGTAATCCGACCTCTTACAACTTCGACAGTGCGTCGTTCGCCGCGTTCGCTTCGGCGTCTTTCTTGCTGCGCCCCTGTCCGGTGCCGAGGACTTCCCCGTCGGCGACGACGTTCGAAGTGAACGTGCGGTCGTGAGGGGGACCATCCACCGCGACCACTTCATACGAAGGGGTTATGCGATTGGCTTGTAAGACCTCTTGCAGAAGCGATTTGGGATTCTCGGCTTCCAGAGCATAGTCCTCCGAGATATGCGGACCTAGGGTTCCTATGACCCAGGTACGCGCGACTTCGTCACCACCGTCGAGGTACAAAGCGGCGACGATCGATTCGTAGACGTTTTCCAAAGCGGATTGAAGCCCTCGCTTCCCCGTGCCTTTCTCGCTGCCTCCGAACACGATGACATCCGATATCCCCAGCGATGTGGAAATAGCCGCGAGGGAGATTCCGGAGACCAAGGCGACCTTGATTCGCGTCATCTTCCCTTCGTCCAGTAAAGGAAAGCGCCTGTATATCTCCTCGGCTGTATAGAGGCCCACCAAAGAATCGCCTAAGAACTCGAGTCGTTCATAGGAATATTCGAAATCCCCGTCATCGAGAGCAGACGGATGCATGATAGCCGCTTGAGCGAGGGATGTATCGGTGAAGGAATAGCCAAGTA
>JAAXUU010000306.1 GCA_013335845.1 Actinomycetota bacterium | reverse complement strand
GATTATGAAACCGCCTCCATAGGTAGATCCGATGGTTGCCGAGAAAATCAGGCTCTCCTGTTCGATCGACGGGCCATCATCATAACTACATTGAGCGCGGAGGGACTCGAAGCGCTTTCCGATCACGTCGAAACCTGCACGTAGATAGAGTAGGATGCCGGAACTGCTACTTGTTTTTCTCAGCTCGATTGTCTTTTTCGCGATTTCCGCGTCAATACCGAATGATGCACTTTCAAGGAAATAATCGTCGTTACAGCGACCGATATCGATGAGGCACCGTTTTCCGTCGAGCAAAGAAGCGAGAGCTTTATGTAAGTCGGTAGAAATTCCAAGCGTTCTCGCGTAGTCGTTTCCCGAACCGATGGGTAGAACGGAGAAGGCCGGTCGTTCTGTTATCTCACGTGCCAGAATCCCGTTGGCAACGTAATGGGCGTTACCATCCCCTCCGACCGATACTATGGTGTCGAATTCCCTCACGGTTCTCGCGAGTTCAAAAGCGTGGTTCTCATTTTGGGTAACGGCTATCTCGAAATCCAGAACGCCACGTGCGGTACGCTCGATAGAGGGGATGGCGAGTCTGCCTCTGCCGCTTTTCGCGTAGGGATTGACGATGAAAAGCGTTCTTCCGAGTTGTGACATAGTCTCCCTGCTCAATAATTAGTGTACGTTTACGAATAAACCATGCGTTTGACAGAATAATATGTTATCGTTCATTTCGCAATCATGCCTCCTTAGCTCAGGGGATAGAGCGTCTGCCTCCGGAGCAGAAGGCCGTAGGTTAGAATCCTATAGGGGGCACCAATGAAAATAACGGTCGGTATCGTCTCGATATCGACCGTTTGTTGCTTTTAGTGCAAGAGCCGATATTGCTTGAACATCTTGTATTCTCGTTATACCTTTTGCATGCACTCTTTAGGGGAGGTACTTCTGATCCATGGCTGTGATAGTTCCATCCGTGACTGTGACAACGTGGTACATCGCATAGTACTGAATGCCGTACATGGTCTCCATCGAAACGATAGCCCTGTATCTCCATTCTTCGAGTGAGAGGTAAACCGGCGCATCGGGATCCCATCCCGTGGTTTCGTTGTAGACGACTGAAATGGTGATCCCATCATCGATAGGGTATTCATGCAGCTCAGGACATTCATTGACGATGTAGTATCCTTCGGGAGTTGTTTCTTCACCGTGTTCTGCTGCAGTCTGGGTTGCCGCATCTCCCGTGAGAACTTGGATGTAATCGAGCGTCGCATACGTGACCCCATCGGCGATGCGTGCATCGCTCAGCAATGCGTACGCTGTCCAAGAAATCAAGTTCTCGGTCGTCGCATCCTTGTCTACGATACAGGTACCTTCACCGTCGTCGCTTCCGTCTCCCTCGTAATCCGATGATCCGTCGACAGACGCGTCTTCGGCTCCCTGACCAATCGTAGCAGCTTCTAAGTCTATCTCAGCTGCTTTGAGACGATTTTCGAGGTCATGGATGACGGGAGCCTGTATCAGAAATACTACACCTGCACCGATAAGGAACGCGACGAGGAGTAAAGCGATAGTTATGGTTCGACGCTTGCCGATATTCTGCAAAGACATGAGGTCGACCCCCTTTGCTTGATCAGTGCTTTTGAGCGGCGCTGTTTTGGCGGCGTTATACAAGAAGTATATTCTCGAATGCATTGATATTCCAGTGGCAGGAAGAATCGTCGGCTGTTCACTTGGGGCCTGTAAACAAACGGGACCGGGGGAGTGTGGCCTCAATAGAGGAACGGCTCGCACTTTTCCCCATGCGAGCCGTTCCTTTGGATTCTATCGGGTCCGTGTCTGTTTATTTGCTTCCTTCAGCGCGGGCAGCGTGGTACTCGGCGATTATCTTCTGTGCTTGATCGTGAGGCACCTCTTCATAACCGGCTACCTCTATTTCATATTCACCGCTACCACGGGTGAGTGAACGGAGCTGTTTGGCGTATTGCACGACCTCGGCGTACGGCACGCGCGCGCGGATGACAGTAGCCCCCCATTCATTGGTATCCATACCGATGATGCGACCGCGTTTCGTGGGGATATCACCCATTACTGCGCCGGCATATTCTTCATCGGTCGTTATCATGACATTCGCCATCGGTTCAAGTAGATACATGTCCGCTTTCTCGCATGCAGCTTTGAAGCCGATATGCGCAGCCATCTTGAAAGCCATCTCGTTCGAGTCGACTGCGTGATACGAACCATCGAATACCGCGACTTTCACATCGACGACGGGGTAACCAGCCAGTACGCCTTCGGACAGTATCTCGCGTACACCCTTATCGACCGCCGGGATGAAGTTACGGGGGATACGTCCTCCGACGACCTCGTCGACAAACTCATATCCTCCGCCGGGGTTCGGCTCGACACGTAGCCAACAATCGCCGAACTGACCTGCGCCACCCGTTTGTTTCTTATGACGACCTTGCGCCTGTGCAATCTTCCGGATGGTCTCTCGGTACGGAACGCGGACACCGAGCATCTTCGCTTCGATTCCGGTACGGTCTTTCATGTGGGCAAGCAGTACATCGATTTGGGCTTCTCCAAGACCGGTAAGTAGGGTTTGGTGTGTTTCCTCGTCACGGTGCATAGTGATGGTCGGATCGATTTCCACGGCTTTTGCCAAGAAGTCGCCCAGTTTGTCTTCATCCTTCTTGTTCGATGCCTCGATGGCTACGGGATAGAGTGGCTTGGGGAAGGG
>JAAXUU010000060.1 GCA_013335845.1 Actinomycetota bacterium | reverse complement strand
GGCTTTATTCGTTCGTCTACAGTATCCAGTTTTCAAGGTGCGAACCATGCGGATCTCCCGCATTTCGCCCCGCTTCGTTCCCTTTCGGGCTCCGCGGCGCAAGAGAGAATATTACGTTTCCCTGCCCACTCTGTCAAGAATAATCAACGACTTTCTCAAACTGTTTTGGTGAGTGGTTTTTACTCAAAATACCTGCTCGGAAAACGTATTACCCCCACCGAGGTGGGTAAACGATATTACTCTTAAAGACCCTCAAGAACAAGGGAAACTCTTGGAAATTTTTTTTAAATTTCCAACCGAAACGATTTCGGGGTCGTACGGTAAATTGGCGCATCTACATATCTATGGATTACGTACAGTACGCAGTTACACAGTCGAAAATGACTCTTTTCTCAGAAGTCGGGCATATCTACCGGGATTCCCAATCGCCACCTATGACGATAAGGATATCACCTGAAAATGAATAGGTCCCATCATTGACCATAGTCGTCCCCACACCTAATTTGGCAGCGATATCATCCGCGATCGATGCCTTGCTTGTATCGGCGTAGATGATCAGGGTCTCACTGTAATCCGAAGCATCCGCATCCCCGACCTCGGAAACTGTATAACCGGCGCTTTCGAGTATCGAAGCGGCGCTTGCCGCAGCTCCTCCTATACCGGCACCATTATGAACTATGAGCGAATAGCCGGCAGAATCTGCGGTGGTAGCGGAAGTTTCCGAAGTGGTGGTTGTGGCTGCCTCTTCGACCGGCGATAAGCCGGCATCGACACGATCCATCATGGTTTTCCATGCGGCTTCATCGACGAACTCATACCATACGCCCTCCGTGTAAACTCCCCCTGTCGGGCACATAGCAGAATAGATGCATTCAGAGGTATCCATGCCACGCATGGATTGAGCAAGCGAGATGATATCCGCGATCTCCATGTCCGTAGATATACAATCAGCGATACCACTGATCGACGAAGCGAGGGTGGTGGCATCCGACGATAACAATTTATCGGCTAAAGCCGTTATGAAAAGCCTCTGATGGCGTGCGCGATACACGTCGCCGTCGCCCAGATCATCGAACGCGTGCCTCGACCGACATAGGATAAGGGCTTGGTCCCCGTTTAGGGTCTGCAGACCGGCGTCCAGGCCACCACCAAGGTAGTTATCATAGAAGCTGACCGGTACGTCGACCTCTATGCCACCGAGGCGATCGACAACCGTTCCGAAACCATCGAAATCAACTTCCACATAATGCGCGATATCGACTCCTGCAAGCTCCGATACGGTTTTGATGAGAAGTTCCGGTCCACCATAGGAATAGGCTGCATTGATCTTCTGATCCCCGTATTCGCCGAGATTGACTTGGGTATCCCTGTGAATCGAAACGAGCGTGACTTGCTTGGCGCCGGGATCGATACGCGCTAGGATTATCGTATCCGACCTGCCTGTATCGCCTGAATATTCATCACCACTCGAACGCTCGACGGATGTGTCGACACCCAGCAGTAATACATAGAACGGGTCTCCTGCAGCTGTTTGATCGACCAAAACAGTATCGAGTTGCGAATCGTCGAGACCGCTGTGCAACTTCGAGTTGATCGAACTGACATAGGCGAATGCAGCTGCAGCGGCAGCTAGTATAAGTGCGAGTACCACGGCGGATACGGTGATGATGATTTTCTTGCGGCGCGTATTCTTTTTGCGCTTCTCGGTATATCCGGTTTTTGCTATACGACGGGAATACGTCTGTGCATTATCACTCGAACCGTTTGGGTTTTCGCGACCGCTATCGGTTTCCGTATACTTGTAACGACGTGAGGTATTGTTCTTTTCGCCCCTATTGCTGCTGTAGTTCGCCATAGATATTACTCTCTCCAAACCAATTATCATCGCGCACTCGCCGCGCGCGCCTTATCTCCGCAGAAAAGCATCCCACAACCGATACATTCTGTGTATTCGATATCGAAAACGCTAGAAAATCACCACGTAGCCCACAATGACGAGGGGGCGAACATCCTCAGGGGGTCCAATCCTTACCGACTACCACCAGAAGATCTCCTGTGAATGTATAACTCCCACTCGAATAGACAGCGCGACCGACCCCAAGCGCGGAAACGATGGACTCCGCAACAGCTTTCTCTGTTTTGTCATCGTAGACGATGAGCGTCTCATCGTAAACGAAAGTATTCGCGTTCCCGATATCATCGATACCGTATCCTACAGCTTCTAGCTTTGCAGCTGCGTCCGAAGCACAACCGGAGATACCGGCACCGTTCCAGACCGTTACAGTGTAATCAGATGTAGTGATGACGGAAGATCCGGTATCGGTAGCGCCACCGGATATCGACGAGTCCCCCTCGCTAGGCGACAGACCGGCGTCGACGCGCTCCATCATAGCCACCCACTCATCATCGCGGGAAACCACATAGGAAACACCGTCGATGGTTTCCACCTCAGATGGGAGAACTCCGGAATAGACAGCAGTCGATGTATCGATTCCCTGCAGAGAATCGACGATATCCATGATGTCGGATAAGGACATATCGGTACGAACACAATCGGCGACGTCATCAACCGTCGAGACGAGGTTCGCCTTGCCACTCGAAAGTACCTTTTTTGCCAATGCGGTGAGGAAAAGGCGCTGATTCGCAGTACGGGTGTAGTCTCCGTCGGCAAAGATCTTACGAGAACGGCAGAACACGAGAGCTTCCTCCCCACTCAATGTCTGAGGGCCGGATTCGACGATGATTCGGCCAGCATCCGGATCCTCGATCCGTGTGGGAACGTCCACTTCCACCCCTCCGAGCGCATCCACAACCGAGACGAATCCTTCGAAACCCGTCTCTATATAATGCGCGATGGGAACACCCGCCAACTTCGAAACGGTCTGAACCGCAAGAGCAGCTCCGCCGTACGCATACGATGCGTTTATCTTGTCATAACCATGTCCATCTATGGTTACGTAGGTATCCCGTGGAATCGAAACGAGTGTTATTTGCGGCCCTGTCGGGTCTATGCGCGCAAGCAGTATCGTATCGGCACTATAATCGGTCTCCCCATCGCGACCGTCAGTACCTACCAGTACGATATAGTATGGATCGCCTTCCGCTTTCGGTGCCGCAAGAACCGAGGAAAGGGCTTCGGTATCTATATCTGTGTGAAGTTTGTTGTTCACCGAGCTTACATATGCATACGAAGCGGCTATGCCGGCTAATACAAGCGCCAAGATAATGAAGATAACCGTAACGATGATGCTCTTACGTTTTCTCTTATCCAAAGACTGCTTGACGTAATCCCCTTGTACCGCGCGTCGCGAGTACTCTCTTCTGGTTTCAGCTGAAGAGAGTTCGCCTACCCTGGAGATCTCCCTCCCGGGTGAATACTTATTGTGTCGAGAAAACTTTTTATTGTTGCGATATCTCGCCATGAATATATATCTCTCCAAATCACATGTGATGTAACGTTATCGCATCGTATATATCGTGATGAAAGGTAGCATCCCATATCAGGCATGCTTTGTACGCGATCTCTGATAAACGCCAAAAAATAACCACGCGATAAAGGAAATCCCACAAATTGCCCGAGGGAATCACACATCTTCACAACATATTCTCCGGAGCTGCGCGCATCATGGAAACAGGAGCTCACCATGGAAAGAAGAGTTCATCACGAGAAGTAAGGTCCGTCATGAGAAGAAGAGTCCGTCCGCCTACAATAGGATGCATGACGATCAAGCAGAAGGGCCCCGCTCGATATCGGCACCGAGAAATGCGAGTTTTTCTACGTAGCACTCATAACCCCTGTCGATGTGCTCGGTTCCCGAAACTATCGTTTCTCCATCTGCGACAAGACCCGCTAAGACGAGAGCGGCACCGCCTCGTAGATCCGTTGAGCTCACAGGTGCGCCTGACAACCTCTCTATGCCCTGGATAAGCGCGTGATGCCCCTCTATACGTATCACAGCACCCATCCTGGTCAGTTCACCCGCAAACATGAAGCGGTTCTCGAAGACATTCTCGGTGATTACGGAATTCCCTTGTGCTAAAGCGCAAAGCACCATGAATTGTGCTTGCAGGTCGGTAGGGAAACCGGGATGTGGCAGCGTCTGGATATCTGTCGGCTGGAGTGGTTTGTCGCGCGAAACGGTGATGCAATCCCCATTCGCCTCAATCACGCAACCCATCTTTCGGAGCTTCGCCAATGCGAGATCGAGATGGGCGGGGTTGACCCCACAGACCGTGAGAGGACCCCCGCACAAAGCTCCGGCGACCAAGAATGTGCCCGCTTCGATGCGGTCGCCGACTGTGCGATGTGTACAAGGTACGAAATCGCGCGTCCCTTGTATCTCGATAACCGGCGTGCCCTGCCCTCTGATATCCGCTCCCATTTCATTGAGCATGTTCGCGAGATCGACGATTTCGGGTTCGCGCGCAGCATTATCGATGACTGTTCGCCCCTCCGCGGAGATACCAGCCATCATAAGGTTTTCGGTAGCCCCGACACTTGGGAATTCCAGCGTGATCGTCGCCCCGCGCAAACCGTGTGGCGTCGTTGCGTGGATGAAGCCGTGTTCGGTATTGAATTCCACCCCCAAAGCTTGGAGCCCGGAAATATGCAGATCGAGTTTGCGCGACCCTATTTGACAGCCACCCGGCATTGCAACCTTTGCACAGCCGAAACGTGTTATCAGCGGACCGAGGATCGAGATCGATGCGCGCATCTTTGCAACGAGTTCGTACGGCGTCTCGTATGAAATCAGATAGGAAGTATCTATTTCCAGTGTGTGGTCTCCGCGAACCACCGTCGCTCCGAGTATGCGCAATACCTCCGACATGATAGTGACATCGGCGATGTCGGGTACGTTCTCGATGACAGTGACACCTTGTGCGATAACAGAAGCCGCCATCAGTTTCAAAGCTGAATTCTTCGCCCCTTCGACGTTGACGGTTCCCGAGAGATGTCTCCCACCACGGACTTTGATGATTTCACCCATGCGTTAAAACTCCTTATTGAAATGCCGTGCGTCGATATAACATCTCTCCTTGAGAAGTATAGAGGGAGCAGACCGTTTGGTCAGCCCCCTCTATATAGATAGTACAAATTCCCGGCTTAGAAAGATCTACTTCGCAGCCAGTTGAGCCTGGAGTTTAACCCAAGCGAGTTCCGACTCGAGAAATGAAATACTTGCAGCGGATGCATCGCGGTTGACAAGACGCGCAGAGTAGGTAGCGACATCGGACCTCACCTGTTCGACATCGATATCGGAAACCTTTATCGCGCGATCGGCCAAAACGATGACCTTGTTCTCGCTGTTTACTTGTACATAACCACCGGCGACTGCAAAACGTACAGGCTCACTTGCACCCTCGAGCGTCACACGTACCTCACCGTAACCCAAGGTGCTTACCACGGGTACGTGCATGGGCAGAATACCCATTTCTCCATCTGATGCAGGCACTACGACGAAGGTAGCGTCGCTTGAGAAGAGCCTGCGCGCAGGAGTAACGATATCGCATTGAAGAATATGAGCCATCTCACTTCACCCTATTCTTTCATAGCAGCAGCGGCCTCGAAGACCTCATCGATATCGCCCTTGTAGCGGAAAGCCTGCTCAGGGATTCCATCACACTTACCGTCGATGATTGCCGCAAAAGAACGAATGGTGTCTTCGAGCTTGACGTATTTACCGGGGTTGCCGGTGAACACTTCGGCTACGAAGAAGGGCTGGCCGAGGAACTGTTGTATCTTACGAGCGCGGGTAACGACGAGTTTCTGGTCCTCCGAAAGCTCATCCATACCCAAAATGGCGATGATGTCCTGGAGGTCCGAGTACTGTTGCAGAATCTCCTGAACGGTTACAGCAACGCGATAGTGCTCATCACCGAGAATCTCGGCGGAAAGAGCGCGCGACGTGCTAGCCAAAGGATCTACAGCAGGATAGATTCCCAGCTCGGCGATAGAACGGGAAAGAACCGTCGTAGCGTCGAGGTGGATGAACGCCGTCGCAGGAGCCGGGTCCGTCAAGTCGTCCGCAGGAACGTAGATAGCCTGTACCGACGTGATGGATCCGTTCTTCGTGCTCGTGATACGTTCCTGAAGGTCGCCCATTTCCGTTGCCAAGGTCGGCTGGTAACCAACTGCGGAAGGCATGCGCCCTAGGAGTGCGGAAACCTCAGAACCTGCTTGGGTGAAACGGAAGATGTTATCGATGAACAAGAGTACGTCTTGCCCCTGGTCACGGAAGTACTCAGCTTCGGTGAGACCGGCAAGGCCGACGCGGAGACGGGCTCCGGGAGGTTCGTTCATCTGACCATAGACAAGGCAGGTCTTATCCAGAACGCCCGACTCGGTCATTTCTACATAGAGATCGGTACCCTCACGAGTGCGCTCACCTACACCGGTGAATACAGATGTACCACCGTGACCCTTCGCAAGGTTATGGATGAGCTCCATGATGATGAAACGGTTTTACCGACTCCGGCACCACCGAAGAGACCGGTCTTTCCACCCTTGATATAGGGTTCGAGAAGGTCTACGACCTTGATACCCGTCTCGAAGATCTCGGTAGAAGTGGTAAGGTCCTCAAAAGCGGGGGCGGGGCGGTGGATGGGGTACCAGTCGGCGATCTCGGGCATTTCGCCACCGTCGATCACTTCACCGGTAACATTCCAAATACGGCCTAAGGTATTAGGGCCTACAGGCATCTTGATAGGTGCGCCGGTATCTTCAGCCTCGATACCGCGCTGCAAACCGTCGGTAGACGACATAGCAACCGCGCGGACAAGGTTACCCGGCAGGTGGGCTTGAACTTCCAAGACGGTCTTGATACGACCGATCGGAGTCTCAACATCCACCTTCAACGCATTGTAGATCGCGGGCATAGAATCCTCTGAGAACTCAAGGTCTACAACAGGACCTACTACGCGAACGACGCGTCCGATGTTCATGGGTGTGTCCTCTTTCTTCATTGTCCTTACTCCTCCAAAGCTGCTGCGCCACCGACGATTTCGGAAATCTCGGTAGTGATCGCACCTTGGCGAGCACGGTTATAAATTCTGGTCAATGTCGAGACCATATCGGTCGCATTATCTGTTGCAGACTTCATGGCCTTCCTTCGCGCGCCTTGCTCAGCAGCAGCGGAATCGATGAGCGCGTGATACACACGCGTCTCCACATAGGCGGGAAGCAATTGCGTAAGCACGGCCTCGGCACTCGGTTCGAACTCGAAATTCGCAGAGGGACTTGATTCCTCGGAGGCATTCGCAAGGTTTTGGGTCTCAATGGGAAGTATCTGTTCTTGCATGACGTCCTGATCGGCCGCATTACGAGCGTGAGTGTA
>JAAXUU010000305.1 GCA_013335845.1 Actinomycetota bacterium | reverse complement strand
GACGGTTTTCGTCTCAACCAGATATTCCCAACCCCAGGCATCGCGGAGCAGTTGGTCACGTGAAAGGACTTTACCGGCGTGCTGCATGAGGGTGGCGAGTAGTTCGAATTCGCGGGGGGTGAGGTCGATGGGACCCGCGTCACTATCGGCGAGGTGGGTGGTCTCGTCAAGGCGTACACCGCTCGCACTTATAGCTTCATGCCCGTAGTCATCGTTCAGTGTCTCGCTGTGTACCGATCTGCGCAGGAGGGCTTTTACGCGCGCGATGAGTTCGCGGACGCCGAAAGGCTTGGCCAGATAATCATCGCCACCGATTTCCAGCCCGACGACCTTGTCGAGTTCGGTGTTTCGAGCTGATAGGAACAAAACGGGCACGCTGCTGCTCGAGCGGATGCGGCGGCAGATCTCGTATCCGTCGACGCCGGGAAGCATGACATCCAGAACGATGAGGTCGTAGGTTTTATGGGTTGCCAAGTCGAGACCGGAGGTTCCGTCCGAGGCGACATCGACTTCGTAGCCTTCTTTTCGCAGGTTATACGAAACGAATTCGGTTATCGCCGGCTCATCGTCGACAACTAGGATTCTGGAATTCTGCTCGTTCACGCTATCTCCTTAGGGTGATGTGAAACAATAAACGGATAATAACACCTAGTATTGGGTGCTGTCTAAATATCAACGATGTGTAAACGTGCCGTCATCCATGAATAGTTCCCTTCAAGCAGAAAAAGGTAGCTTGACTTGCGGGGTTTCGAGTAATCAGGCTCATTTTTGCGTATACTTCATCGTACACAGTTCTGTAAACAGACAGGAGCGCGATCATGCTTTTGGCGGTTGACGTAGGAAACACCCAAACGGTCCTCGGCGTTTTCGATGGTGAGGAGTTGGTGTGCCATTGGCGCATCACGACGAACAAATCGGACACCTCCGACGAACTTCACATAAAACTGCATAACCTATATGCTCTCGAACCACGGGTAGAGAAGCTGTCGAACTTGGTTCTGGCGAGCGTCGTCCCCACTTTGACGGCAGTCTGGTGCGATTTGGCTGAGAAACTGAAGATACCTGCTTTGGTCGTGAAACCGAGTATGGACACAGGCTTGCCTATCCGCTACGACAATCCTTTCGAAATAGGTGCCGACCGTATCGCCGATGCGGTCGCTGCGATACATCTCTACGGCGCTCCCGTCTTGGTCGTAGACTTGGGAACCGCGACGAACATCGAAGTGATCGACAAGGATGGGGTATTCGTCGGAGGGATAATCGCGCCCGGTTTCATCACCAGTGCCGAAGCACTGTTCTCGGCGGCTGATCGTCTCACCCGTGTCGACCTCGAGACACCGAAGCATGCGATTGGAACGAATACGCGGGATGCGGTGCAATCGGGACTCGTGCTCGGGGAAGTGGCCCGTATAGATGGTCTGGTCCGTTATGTGTTCGATGAACTCGGGTATACCGCACCCGTCGTTGCAACGGGAGGGCTCGCCGATCGCGTCGTTCCGATCTCCGCTATGATCACGCATGAGAACGCGAATCTCACGATCGAAGGATTGCGCCTGCTTTTCGAGAGGAACGCCGGGCAAAGTGAACAAAGGAACGCGGGGGAGCGTGTATGAAGCTTCGACGCATCGGCGATAAGGTCATCAGCGAGGAGAAGCTCTACGCAGCCATCGACGCCATTCTGACCGACCGGGAAAACGGTGCGACCCAGGGCGAGACAGCCGAGGCATTCCATGTTCAGCGGTCCTTCGTGTCGTTCCTCGAAACACTCGGTGAGGTGCGCCGAGGTTCCAGGGTCGCGCTCATCGCGTTTCCCGTGTCCAACGCCGAGCAGATCGTAGAGTTGGGAAAACGATACAACCTCGACCTCGTGTTAGCGCTGTCGCAGCACCAACGTGAATCCATCGAGATGGCGAGCGGCGTATCGGTATTCAATACCGTGATCGATACGATTGAGGAATTGATAGATTACGACGTTGTGATCATCTGCGCGAGCGATGCTCGAATCGCCTCGTTCGAGCGCATACTCGCGGTCAACGTCGTCGGGCACATATTGGGAGAAAGTCCCTTGCGCCAAGATGTCGAAGTCGATATCGACAGTCTGGAACAGCTCATCGCAGCTGTCGTGATACAGGAATCGCAGGATACCGCCGCCGCCGAGAAGCCTAAGCGTGTCGTCGGACCGGTGCAGCGGCGTGCCGGAGAATTGGTGGAACGGTGGAGGAAATGAAACAGGTTACCAGTGTATCGATCGGGTCTTCGAAGCGTGACCACGTTGTCGAGATGGAACTTCTGGGACAGCCGTTCCGGATCGCGCGCGAAGGTTACGATGGCGATATCGCCGCCGCGGCGAATCGTTTCAGGGAACTCGACGGGAAGGTGGACGCTCTCGGTATGGGTGGCATCGACATCTTCTTGCGTGCTGATGGCCGACGCTACAACTTCCGGGAAAGCAAGAAACTCGTCGATTGCGTTAAAAAAACCCCTCTTCTCGATGGCTCGGGTCTCAAAGGTCCCATCGAGGGCTCGACGGTTAAGTTCCTGCAGGATGAAATGGGTCTCGACCTCGAGGGGAAGAAGGTGCTTATCCCTTCGACCGTCGATAGATGGGGGATAGCAGAGGCTTTCCATGACGCAGGTTGCGAGATACTCGCGGGCGATCTCGTATATGCAGTGGGAATACCTACGTGGATCCGCAGTTGGACCTCTCTGCGTATGCTCATACGTATAGCCGCTCCCGTCATCA
>JAAXUU010000059.1 GCA_013335845.1 Actinomycetota bacterium | reverse complement strand
GTTGCGCTTTGCGCGGCGATTGCAACGACAGGCACATTCTCGTCGATCAATGCGATCGGCCCATGCTTGATTTCACCGGCAGCGTACGCCTCGGCGTGCAGATAACTTATTTCCTTGAGTTTGAGCGCCCCTTCGTAGCAGACAGCAGCACCCATACCGCGACCGATGAACATCGCGGAATGTGCGTCCTTGCACGCCTCCGCCGCCCTCTGGATGGGGGTCTCATCGTCGAATACGCGCTCGATCTTGGGGGCGGTCTCCTCGAGTTCCGAGAAAAGCTCGCTTACCTGCTCCTTCGTGAGACCGCCACGTGCGGCACCGAAGAACAGAGCGAGACAGGAAACCGCGACAAGCTGCGCGATGAATGACTTGGTAGCCGCGACTCCTATTTCGATACCGGCTTTCGCGTAGATCACACCGTCGCTCTCGCGTGCGGCACGGGACCCGACGACATTCGTTACCGCGAACACTTTAGCTCCCTGGTTGCGGGCGATGCGCATCGCGGCAAGTGTGTCAGCTGTCTCGCCCGATTGGGTTATTGCGATAACGAGGGTCCGAGGGGTGATTATCGGATTGCGATAGCGGAATTCACTCGCTACCTCCACTGCGACGGGGATACGGGCCCACTCCTCGATGAGCGTCCTGGCGACCAGGCCGGCATGATAGCTGGTGCCGCATGCGATGATATATATGCGCTCTATCGCGTCGAGTTCTTCCTTCGAAAGAGCGAGTTCGTCAAGGACTATCTCGCCGTTATGCAGGCGCCCGGCCAACGTATCGCGCACGACGCGTGGTTGTTCATGGATCTCTTTGAGCATGAAATCGGGATAGCCACCTCGTTCTGCGGCCCCCGTGTCCCAGTCGATATGCGAAACGACCGGTGATACCTCTTTCCCGTCCGGTCCGTAGTACTTGATTTCGCCGCCTTTATGCAAGACCGCGAACTGATCGTCATCGAGATACACCACGTCACGCGTGATGTCGATGATGGCGGGAATATCACTCGCCACGACCGCTTGTCCGTTTCCGCTCCCCACGACGATGGGAGAGTCACGTCGCGTGACCACGATGCGGTCCGGCTCGTCGGCACAGACCGCGGCTAAGCCGTACGCCCCATGGATTTGCGTCACACAGAGACGCATCGCTTCAAGCAGGTCTCCGTTGTAGTAGCGCTCGAGAAGATGCGCGATCACCTCGGTGTCGGTCTCCGAACGGAAGATATGTCCCTGCGATATGAGCTCCTCTTTGAGAGCGAGGTAGTTTTCGATGATGCCGTTGTGGACCACTGCGATCCTGCCGCTGCAGTCGCAATGAGGATGGGCGTTCTCCTCGCTTGGGCGACCATGCGTTGCCCAACGCGTGTGGCCGATGCCGACCGTCGCGCGTAGATCCATGCCCTCGATCGCGTCGTCGAGTTCCCCTACTTTACCCACACGGCAGATGACATCCATGTCTCCATTGCCGCACAAAAGTGCGATACCCGCAGAATCGTATCCACGATATTCAAGCTTATGCAAACCTTTGAGTAATATATCCTTTGCACAAGCATCTCCGGCATATCCGACGATTCCGCACATGCAAACCTCCGCTGAATTGATAATCTAACAAATGATGGTCCAATAATTGTATCGTTCTACTGTATCGTTCTATTCTAACAGTTGATGCGGGCGTTTCTTTGTAGCCCTTGTGTTGTTTGGGCATAAGTCCGTAACTCCACGGCATAGAGCACGCGCGGATAGGCACAGAATATTGGTTCAGCAGGTCGACTCTATCTGCACGACCGTGCTGGGGTTCGGCCCCCAGAGTACAAATCCCAGGGTTCGGCTCCCGCTTGTATGATTCCTAATTGAGTTCGGCCTCGACGATAGCCGCGATTTCGGATGCAACCGAAGATGCGATACCTTCATCAGCCGCTTCGACCATGACTCGTACGAGAGGTTCGGTACCACTCGTACGCACCAGAACACGCCCGTCGTCACCGAGCATCTCTTCGGCCGAAGCGATCGCCGAGGCGATCTTCTCGTTGCCTCCCAGCGCGTGCTTATCGGCGACATGGACATTGATGAGCGTCTGGGGGTAACGCGTCACGACCTTAGCAAGACTGGAGAGTTTCGCACATTTCCGCTTCATGATAGCGATGAGTTGTAAGGCGGTGACCAAGCCGTCTCCCGTCGTATTGTACTCGAGGAAGATTATATGACCGGATTGTTCCCCGCCCAGCACGAAACCCTCTTCGCGCATACGTTCAAGCACGTAGCGATCGCCGACCTGAGTCGTGACGACTTCGATACCATGCTTCTCCATAGCACGTCGGAAACCGAGATTGCACATGACCGTCGAAACGATCGTATTGCGGGCGAGTTCGCCGCGCTCGGCCAGATCGACCGCACAGATCGCCTCGATGAAGTCGCCGTCGACCTCGTTCCCGGCCTCATCGACCATGAGGACGCGATCGGCATCACCATCATGCGCAACACCGATATCGGCACCGGTTTCCAGTACTAGCGCGCGGATGGAGTCAAGATGGGTACTTCCGCACGCGACGTTGATATCGTTTCCGTCCCAGGTGTCGTTTATCGCTATCACGCTTCCGCCTAGGCGACGGCAGGCCTCGGGACTCGTCTTACTGCTCGCGCCATGCGCGCAATCGATCGCGATGGTAAGACCGGTGAAATCGATTCCCTCATCCTCGATCATCGAAACAGAATGATCGATGTACGACTCGATCGCATTCTCGATACTCACGATCCTACCGACCGCATCGCCGATGCCACGCTCCACTTGCATTTCGCACGACTGTAGGAATGCTTCGATCTCATCTTCATGGGCGACGGAGAGTTTGTAACCGCGTGAATCGAAGAACTTGATGCCGTTGTACTCAGGGGGATTATGGGACGCCGATATGACTACACCACCGTCGGCATCGAGTTGGCGCGTGAGCAAAGCCACGGCCGGCGTCGGGATCACGCCCGCCAGATGGATATCGGCTCCGGCACTCGTCGCACCGGCCGCGAATGCCGCCTCGAGCATATCCCCACTCTTGCGGGTATCTTTTCCGAGTACGATCTTCTTACCAAGGAAGAGGGCCGCGGCTTCCCCGAGGCGGAATGCCAACTCCGGCGTTAAGTCGTCGTTTGCAACTCCACGAACTCCATCGGTACCAAAAAGACGCTTCGTCATAACTCTCCCTCGATTGTGAATATTCGGCAATGATACCAGAGATGCACCCACCCGAACAAATGCCACCCTATGTAAAATGCGCCCCGAAGGGCGCATTTGGAATTCGTTTTGATAAACGGATTAGCGCTTTGAGAACTGAGGACGCTTGCGAGCTTTCTTCAGACCGTACTTCTTGCGCTCGACCATACGTGGGTCACGCGTGAGGAAACCGGCCTTCTTGAGCTCTTTGCGGTAATCGCCGGCCTCGAGAAGCGCGCGGGAGATACCGTGACGGAGGGCACCGGCTTGACCGGAGACACCGCCGCCGGTGCACGTAGCGATAACGTCGAAATGAGTGAGCGTATCAGTCAATCTGAACGGCGCCAATGCGTAGTTCACGAGGGCTTCACGACCGAAGAAGTCGGATGCCGCGCGCTTGTTTACCGTTACCTGACCGGTACCCGGAACGAGGCGAACACGAGCGATCGCGTTCTTGCGACGACCGGTACCGCAGTAGATGGCTTCATTTTCAATATTGGCCATTAGTTATCCTCCAGCTTGATCTCACGTGGGTTCTGCGCAGCGTGGGGATGCTCGGGACCGGCATAAACCTTGAGCTTCATACCCATAGCACGACCGAGGGTGTTCTTCGGAAGCATGCCCTTGACGGCTTTTTCAATGACTCGCTCTGGATGTTTCGTCATTGCTTCAGTGAATGTCTCGGACTTGAGTCCTCCGATGTAACCGGAGTGGTGATAATAGATCTTATCAGTAGCTTTCGCACCGGTAACACGGATCTTGTCGGCGTTGATTACGACGATGTAATCACCACAATCGACATGCGGCGTGTACTGGGGCTTATGCTTCCCCTTGAGAATAGTTGCGGCTTTAACAGCTAGACGACCGAGTATCATATCGGTAGCGTCTATCAGCAGCCACTCCTTCTCAACCTCGCCTGTTTTGGCGTAATAGGTTTTCACAGTAGTTCCTCCAAATATCTAAACTTATGTTCAACAGAGTTTTCACGGGGCTCTGAAACGAACCGTATTATCTTACCCGCGGGCGTATTCATAGTCAACATATGCGCGCCAATAAAAATTCGCACATAACCGCGGACGGAGCTAGTAACTCACCGACCAGAACGTGAGACCACACGCGGGCGCGCACGGACCCGCCGCATTGCGGTCGTGGGCCTCCATGACATCGAGAACCCATGCGGGTTCGCGTCGACCCGTACCGATTTCCACCAGTGTACCCACGATCGTACGCACCATGCTATGCAGGAACGCGTTCCCGACCACACGGATGACCAGACAGTCCTCACCGAGTTGCCCTTCTTCGAACAGCTCGACCTCCATCACATTCCTGCACGTCGGCTTATCGACGGCGCTCGACGCTAGACAGAACGACTTGAAATCATGCTCCCCTATCAGATGCTGCGCCGCTTTTCGCATCGCGGTGATATCCAGGCTCTCTTCACGGATCCACCAAGCGTATTCCCGCAAGAACATCGGGGGGACGGCACTATAGACGATGCGATAGCGGTATTCGCGGGATTTCGCATCGAATCGTGCCGAGAACCCCTCCGGCATGAAACGGATGTCGCGGATGACGATATCTTCCGGCGTGAGTGCGTTCAGCGAGCGCGTCATCTTGCGTATACTGCGCCCTTCGACCTCCTCGGTCATCACCTCGAAACTCACATGCTGCCCGAGTGCGTGCACACCCGCATCGGTACGACCGGCGCAGGTCGTGAGTACCTCTCGGCGGAACAGTATCCCCAAGGCATGTTCTATCTCCCCTTGCACGGTCGTCCGTTTCGGTTGTCGTGCGAACCCGGAGTACGCGGAACCGTTGTAGGAGACCGTCAATACCATGACCTCGATCATAGGAACACCCCGATCACAACAGAAAGCGGAACCGCCAAACACAATGTGACCCAATCGCGCATGAGCATCACCGGCTCGTGGAGCCGCGTGCGGCCGATGCCTGTATAGCACCGTGCTTCCATGGCGCAGGCAAGTTCGTCGGCGCGACGGAACAGTCCGACGAAAAGCGGCACGAGTACGGGTACCCAAACCCGCGCGCGCTTCAAGAGACCGCCTTCGTTGAATTTCACCCCACGCGCGGTTTGAGCCATCACGATCTTCTCGGCTTCCTCCGCCGTTGTGGGAATGAAACGAAGTGCGATGGAGAACATCGTGGCGATGTCATCGACCGGCACGTGTAGAGCGCGCAGAGGCCGCATGAGTGAGGTCAAAGCGTCTGCGAGTGCGACGGCATTGGTGGTGAACGTCACGAGCGACGTGGCAAGGACGAGCAAGCAGATACGCAGGGAATAATAGAGTCCGGTCAGGAACCCTTCGGGTTTGAAGCCGAAGTTCCCGAAAAGTGCGATCGCGCCATCGGATGACCCCGCTGAAAACGTGAGGGCATTCGCCAACACTGTGAATATAAGAATGAATGATAAGGGCTTCAACCCTTTTGCGGCGATTTTAAACGGTACGTGCGCAAAGCCATATCCCAACCACATCACCGCAGCCAAAAGTGCCATAGCCCACCAACCGGAGGACGCGAAGAGGGCGAACGTGAAGGCGATAACGACGCCTATCTTCACGCGCGCATCGCACGTATGGATGAAGGTCGTGCCCGGCAGATACTGACCGAATGGAACTTGGAACGCCATCAGTCCTCACCTCCGACCATGCCATGCTCTGCATGGATATGCCCGGCAGGTCCCCCGACGCAATATCCCCCTAAGGCCCATGCGGCTACCGCCTCCACATCGAAGCTATAGGATCCCTTCATGCAACCGAGGTCTTCTTGGAATGCGAGAAGATCGGGCATCGGTAGGTTCGCTCGGGAGAACAAATAGGGATTCCCGATAAGTTCACGCGCCAAACCCTTCCAGACGATGCGTCTCTCGGCAAGCAAGATGACATGGTCGACTTTGGGTAGGAATTCATCGACGTCATGCGATACGACGATAACCCCCGTACCGTTTGAACGCAAATCGACAAGCAGTCTCTCGATAAACGCACGTCCCGCGCCGTCAAGACCGGCGGTCGGTTCATCGAGAACCATATAAGGGGGCTGCATAGCGAGTATTCCCGCAATCGCGACACGCCGCGCCTGTCCCCCGCTCAATGAGAAAGGCGACCTCCCTTTGAATTCCTCGACGTCGAGGCCGACGCGCATCAGGGCATCCTCGGCCCGCTCATATGCTTTATCATGGGGGATGCCGAGGTTCAAAGGCCCGAACGCGATATCACCGAGAATCGTTTCGGCGAATAACTGGGATTCAGGCTGCTGGAATACCATCCCGACCTTCCCCGCCTCAACCGGTGCTCCGTCACACGTGACGCTGCCCTTGTCCGGCTTCAGTAGGCCGGCGGTCACGCGCAACAATGTGGACTTACCGCTTCCGGTCGAGCCGATGACGAGCGTCGACTCACCGGGTTGTACCGCAAGCGATATGTCTTCAAGGGCCCGATGCGATAGTGTCGTCCCCTTGGCGTATTCATAGGAGATGCTCTCGACCAGTAGCGACACTATCTCCCACCTCCGAGCGCCTCGACGTACCCCACTACCGAAGCCGCCAATGCCGCTGGCTGATTCAGGTTTTTCGGGAGTTCCATGCCTGCGTTCTGCAAGCGCACTGCCAACGCAAGCATGGGCGTGAGCACGAGTCCTTTGTCACGGAATAGGGCCTCGTTATATAGAAGCTCGCTCGGTTGCCCTTCGAATATGATCTTCCCCCGGGAAAGAACCACGACGCGGTCCGCCGTAACACACTCCGATATATCATGCGTGATATGCAAGATGCCATGGCCTTCCGCGTGAAGCCGATCGATGACTGCCCGGACTTCAGAGCGTCCGTTCGCATCGAGCATCGAGGATGGCTCGTCGAATATCATATAACGCGGCTGCATCGCCAAGATACCGGCGATCACAAGGCGTTGTTTCTCTCCCCCACTCAAGCCGTGCGGCTCACGTCCTTCTTTCCCCCGGAGTCCGACAGCTTTGATCGCCGCTTCCACGCGCGCAGCTATTTCCTCCCGAGGAAGCCCGAGGTTCTCAGGCCCGAACGCGACCTCGTCGAGTACGGTCGAGGAGACGATCTGGCTTTCCGGGTCTTGCGCCACCACGCCGACGAGGGTCCTGATCGCACGCGTACTCTCACTCGCACGCGTCGACCTACCGTCGACTTCCACACAACCCGCATC
>JAAXUU010000304.1:1708-2746 GCA_013335845.1 Actinomycetota bacterium | reverse complement strand
GCCCGCCCCATCTGAATCAGGCGCACCGATAATCGACGTCGCATCGTTCGGTTTCTCCTGCGCATAGTCGTTCATGGCGCTTCCCCTGTCGTACATGAGTGCGCTTGCAAACGGTGTAGTCGATAGTGCCAGCGCAAAAGCGAAGGAAAGGCAGAGGATGCCCCTCTTCATATATCTCATCGCTTCGCCACCTTCAACCTGAAGAGTGAAGTGATGAGACCTGCGAAAACAGCGAGAAGAGCGATGAATTCGAGACGCCCCGCCCACATCTCCACCATATAGAATATCTTCAGCACGAGGGGCATATCGGCCGAGATGATCCCGGTGCTGAACCCGTTATTCGTTACGCAGGTCACGGATTCGAACGCCGAAGCGGTCGCATCATACCCCAAAGAAATCGCCAACATGGTCCCGATCGCGGCGGTGAAGGTGAAGAGGGAGAAGATGATCATGGCCTGTGTGGCCATTTCCGACGTCAGCTCCCTATCCGTGAATTGATGGTAGGAGGTGCGTTGCATAGCGGTTTCAGGAAGTAGCATGCTCGTTATGCTCGCCCCGATCCACTTGAAAATCATAGTCAAGCGAACGACTTTGATACCGCCGGCCGTCGACCCCGATGTCCCTCCCACAAGCATGATAACCGCTATGAGCACCATGGCCCCACCGGTGAAAGAGAGACCGAGTTGGTCCGAGTAGATGGTTTGGAAACCGGTTGTCGTAGAAGCTGAGACAACCATGAACATACCGCGTCGCAAGATCTCGGTGAAACCGGAGAAATAGCCATCGCCGATCAGAACGATAGAAAGCAGCACGGTCACGCCGGTTATCCAAAACACAACCGACTTCATCTCGATATTGTTGAATAGCTCCTTGGTCTTTCCTTTGAACAAGTGTGCGTAGACCGCGAAGTTGATGATGCCCAGAAGCATGAAGACGAGGCAGAAGACCTCGACGAGAGGCGAATGATAATAGATCAAGCTGGATGATTGCGGCGTGATACCGCCCGTGTCGAATGATGAAACCGTAAGACAAAAGCCC
>JAAXUU010000304.1:0-1698 GCA_013335845.1 Actinomycetota bacterium | reverse complement strand
CAGGGGATCTATGCCGATGACAAGACCGAGTATCGTGCATATGACGGTTCCGACCACAACCATGGAAACAGAGATCACACCAATAAAGCGGGCGGTCGAAACGATATTGGGAAGTACATGGTCGATACGGCCTTCGGCTTGATAGATTGAAGTCGCCCCGGCGGAACGCCCGAAGAAACCGAGTGAAAGTGCGATGACGATGATTCCCTGACCACCGATGAGCACTAGAAGTATCCGCCACACCAGATGTGAATACGCCATGTGATTATAGTCACCCATGATTGAAATGCCGGTCGTCGTAAGGACCGAGACAGATTCGAAAACAGCATCGAAGGGTGTCTCGAACGAACCGGATAACATCATAGGAACGGAAGCCACAGATGCGATGACTATATACGAGAAACCGGTGACGAGAAGGGCTTGTCGGCGATTCAATTTGGCGGGGCGCGATTGTAGGAAATGCAATAAGCCGCCGATGCAGAAACAGACACCCATGCCGATAAGGAAGTCTTGTGCAGGAGCCGTCTCGCCACAGAAAAGCGCGACGAGAAACGGTATGACCATTGCAACACCTGTGAAAAGCACAAGCGTTCCGAGGTAATATCCGACCACGCGGACATCCGTCAGATGAAACCGATACCACATAGCCTAGGATTCCATCCTTACATCGCCGTTTAGTAGCCGCACAAAAGTCCCTATCCCTGCATAATGCATTATAAATGTAATAGATTACGCCGTGGGCTCGGAAATAGAAAGCGCAGCGGAACGAATGGCACTGCGTCGTTGAGTGAGGGAACTTTGAGGGAGCATTGAAAAGAGGGCGGACCCGTCGCGCCGACAAGTCCACCCTCTTCAATCTTATAGTATCCTACGACCAGTCGGTCTCAAGCTCCGACCGTCATGGTATATTCGCTGTCATTATCGAGATCGATGAAGACCGAATCACCTTCATGTATGGTCCCTGCAACCATCCCATTCGCCACCCGATCGACGATCTCACGCTGGATGAGCCGCTTCAAAGGACGTGCGCCATATACCGGGTCGAAGCCGTCCATAGCGAGACGTTCCTTGGCAGCTGCGCCGACTTCGAGTGTGATACGCATCACCGAAAGGCGTGCACGCACGTCTCTGAGTTGGAGTTCGACGATCGACTCGAGATTGGTGGTATCGAGCGCTTTGAAAACCACGATGTCATCGATGCGGTTCAGGAACTCCGGTCGGAACGTGATACGCAAAGCCTCCTGTATGGAGATGTCGAGCGACTTCTGATCGTTGCGCTCGGCGAACTCACGGATGAATTGCGACCCCGTGTTGCTCGTCATTATGATGATGGTGTTCTTGAAACTCACGACTCTACCTTGGCCGTCGGTCAGGCGACCGTCATCGAGGACCTGCAACAGGATGTTGAACACATCAGGGTGCGCTTTCTCGATCTCATCGAGCAGTATGACCGAATAGGGTCGCCTGCGTACCGCTTCGGTGAGCTGCCCGCCCTCGTCGTATCCGACATAACCGGGAGGCGCGCCGATAAGACGCTGCACCGAGAACTTCTCCATATACTCGCTCATGTCTATACGAACCATAGAGCGTTCATTATCGAATAGATATTCTGCAAGCGCTTTGGCCAACTCGGTTTTACCGACACCCGTCGGTCCTAGGAAGAGGAAGCTCCCGATCGGCTTGTTCGGGTCCGCCAAA
>JAAXUU010000058.1 GCA_013335845.1 Actinomycetota bacterium | reverse complement strand
ACGGTAAGGTTGCGTTCGATGTGCCGTAGAACAATCATGAACGTCATGTCCGCAAAATGAATAGAGCCCCATGGTGAGTTGAATCACCATGGGGCTCGCAAGTTGTATTTGAAGCGTGGCGCTACACGGCGAAGAGTTGCGTAATCCTTCGTACGGCTTCCTGGGTTTTCTCGGCGTTTCCAAAACCTGTGAGACGGAAATAACCTTCACCGCTCGGACCGAAACCGGAGCCGGGAGTACCCACGATCTGGGCGTTCTTGAGAAGGAAGTCGAAGAATTCCCACGAACCCATTCCCTCGGGGGTTTTGAGCCAGACGTACGGAGCGTTGATTCCACCGAAGACTTCAAATCCGGAAGCTATGAGACCCTCGCGAATCACCTTCGCGTTGTTCATGTAATAGGTGATCTGCTCTGCTATCTGCTTTTGTCCTTCTTCGGTATAGACGGCAGCTCCAGCGCGCTGGATGATATAAGGCGCTCCGTTGAATTTGGTGCCATGGCGGCGTGCCCACAGGTCGCGAACGGAATGGCCATCCACGAGCAGGTCCTTGGGAACCACGGTGAAACCGAGTCTGAGCCCTGTGAATCCTGCGATTTTCGAAAAGCTACGTATCTCTATCGCGCAGGTGCGCGCACCCTCGCATTCATAGATCGAATGGGGGATGTTCTCTTCCGAGATATATGCCTCGTAAGCAGCGTCGAAGATGATGACCGCCTTCTCCTCGTTCGCGTAATCGACCCATGCTTGGAGCTCGTCTTTCGTGAGCGTCGTACCGGTGGGATTGTTGGGATAGCAGAGGTAGATGAGATCTGCGTGCCGAGAAGGGAGGGAGGGTACGAAGTTGTTTTCAGCACTGGTGGGCAGGTAGACGATCCCGCTGAATTTCCCCGTAGCCTCATCATAGACTCCTGTGCGACCGCTCATCGTGTTACTATCGAGGTAGACCGGATAGACCGGATCACCGAGGGCTACGATGACATCTTGGCCGAAGATCTCCTGGATATTCCCCGAATCCGACTTCGCACCATCGGAGACGAAAATCTCGTCGGAGTACACTTCGCACCCATGATCGGTGAAGTCCTTCTCGGCGATCAATTCTCGCAAAAAACTGTACCCAAGGTCGGGGGAGTAACCGCGAAACGTCGCGGGGTTCGATTGCTCATCGACGGCGATATGGAGGGCTTCGATGATCGCAGGGGCCAGCGGAAGAGTCACGTCACCGATTCCGAGACGGATGATTTCTTTCTCGGGATTCTCTTTCTCGTACGCTGCGACTTTTTTCGCGATATCGGAGAAAAGATAATTCTCGTTGAGTTTCAGATAATTCTCGTTGATGGATAACATCAGCTATTCTCCTTCATTCGGTAAAAGTGCAATTTCGCCAATGAACACGTTCGTTGCGGGTCCCGTCATCGATAACTCGCCGGTTTCCTTATCCCATTCTATTTCTAAAACCCCTCCGAGAAGGTGGACTTTCACCGCGCGCTCCGTCAGGCCGTTCAGGATAGCGGCGACGGCGCTTGCGCAGGCACCGGTCCCACACGCCAAGGTTTCTCCCGAACCTCGCTCCCAGACGCGCATCATGATGTTCTCACGGTCTATGACTTGGACGAATTCCGTATTGACGCGTTCGGGAAATATCGAGTGGGTTTCGAAGAGCGGTCCGATCTGTTCAAGGGGAAACATACGAGGGTCATCATCGATGAACACGACGCAATGTGGGTTTCCCATCGAGACAGCGGTGATGTTGTAGCAGATACCATCGACGGTAAGCGGTTCGTTTATCATGTGCTCGAGCGGGCTTGTCACGGGTATGCTTGCACAGTCGAGTATGGGAACTCCCATGTTCACGCGGATCGATGCATGGCTCGGTTCGTTTTCGAGAACTTCGGTCGTTTTTATCCCGCTTAGCGTCTCGATTCTCGCGATGTTCGCCTGGAGGAGACCCTCGTCGAGTAGGAATTTCGTGAAACAGCGTATGCCGTTTCCACACATCTTCCCCTCCGAACCGTCCGCGTTGTACATACGCATGAAGAAGTCGGCATGCTCTGAAGGGCGGGCGATGATCAAACCATCGGAGCCGATGCCGAAATGGCGGTCGCTTATCCGTGCCGAGAAGGCGTTGGGGTCGGCTATTCTTCCGGCGAGGTCGTTGATATACACATAGTCATTACCCGCACCTTCCATTTTCGTGAATCTCATAGAATTCTCCTTACTATGTGTAATGAGGAAAAGAATCAATTGCATTCCTCGGGGCTACAGAATCGTCGATGCCTAGTATGATCTTAACTATAATCTTAACTATAATCGTAACGTATACCATCTGAACATTGTGGAGATGTTTCAAATCCCGAGATTTTCCCGTAACATGGGACAAACTTGAGATAAACGACCTTTGTTGTACCGAACCGTTCTTCATTATACCTTCAAGGAGGTGGTGCGGATTCGTGGTCACAGAAATCATACGAGGGGTCCCTCCATGTCGATCACGGCATCAGGTGATAAGGGAAATCTATGGGACGATGCATCCAAAGCGGTGCACATGAGAGGAGTCACCATGGTCGATAGTGCGAACAAAGATTTTGCGATGCGTTCCGTGGAAGAGCGAAACATCCATTTCGTTCGTTTCTGGTTTACTGACGTGCTTGGGCAACTCAAGTCCTTCGCAGTAACCCCTTCAGAGCTTGAACTTGCTTTTGAAGAGGGAATGGGTTTCGACGGTTCTTCCATCGAGGGTTTCACCCGTCTCGAGGAATCCGATATGGTCGCATTTCCCGACCCTTCGACGTTCCAGCCTCTTCCTTGGCGTCCGAGCGACAATGGCGTAGCACGTATGTTCTGCGATGTTTTGACCCCCGACGGCGAGCCTTTCACGGGAGACCCCCGTTTTGCTTTGAAACGTATGCTCAAGAAGGCCGAAGACATGGGATACACCATGAATGTCGGACCTGAGCTCGAATTCTTCTATTTCAAGAACAGCGAAGGCACCGAATATCTCGATAAGGGTGGTTACTTCGATCTTACTCCTCTCGATAACGCTTCCGATCTTCGTCGCGACACCGTTCTGATGCTCGAAAAAATGGGTATCCCCGTAGAGTATTCTCACCACGAGGTAGCTCCATCCCAGCACGAGATCGACCTGCGTTATACTGACGCTCTGTCGATGGCCGATGCTGTCATGACCTATCGCCTCATCGTCAAGCAAGTCGCAATGGACCACGGCGTGTATGCGACCTTCATGCCGAAGCCTATCGCGACCGAAAACGGATCGGGTATGCATGTTCATCAGTCCCTGTTCGATAATGACGGCAACAATGCTTTCTATGATGCCAACGATCCTCAGGGTTACAATCTTTCAGAGATCGCCAAGCAGTACATCGCAGGACTTCTGAAGTACGCTCCCGAGTTCTGTGCCGTCACCAACCAATACGTCAACTCATACAAGCGTTTGGTCCCCGGATACGAGGCACCTGTATATATCTCATGGGCACGCCGTAACCGCTCGGCCCTCATCCGTATCCCCATGTACAAGCCCGGCAAAGAAAAGGCGACCCGTATCGAGCTGAGAAGCGCCGATCCGTCTTGCAACCCCTATCTGGCATTCGCGGTTATGCTCGGCGCCGGTCTCAAGGGTATCGAAGAGAAGCTCGAGCTTACTATCGAGGCGACTTCGAACATCTTCGAGATGACCGAGGAAGCGATAGCCGCTGCAGGAATCACGACTCTCCCCGGTGACTTGGGCCGCTCAATCGAACTCTTCGAGCAGTCAGAGCTCATGAAGGAAATCCTCGGCGAGCACATCCACGAATACTTCGTTGCCAATAAGAAGGCCGAATGGGATATGTATCGTACCTACGTAAGCAAGTGGGAGCTCGATCGTTACCTGCCTATCCTCTAAAAGGAACCGGGTATAGTGCCCGAACAGTATCGATGGTTATCATAATGAAGAAGGAGTGCTCGAAAGGGCGCTCCTTCTTTGTGTTGATCGAGAAGGGAGCAAGGAATATTCAAGGAAGTAGGGAATCTGCAGGGAAGCGAAAAGCGACGATAGTCCTGTAGCATTCACTGGAATGTCCAGGTAGGAAAGCATCGGTTCGTATATAATCACATATATAAACATCTATCTTGTATCGAGGAAAAGAGCTACGACGTGATACACAACGACATTCTAGGGGCGATCGGCCACACCCCGATCATCCGTCTAAATAAACTTCCCGATCCTAACGGGGCGGAGGTGCTCGTCAAATACGAGGGTGTGAATATCGGTGGTTCGATCAAGACGCGTACTGCGTTCAACATGGTGGATCAGGCAGAAAAACTCGGAATCATCGATAAAGACACTATCATCGTCGAGCCGACAAGTGGGAATCAGGGAATCGGCCTCGCTTTGGTCGGGGCGGTTCGCGGTTATAACGTACGTATCATCATGCCTGACTCGGTGAGCGAGGAACGCCGCAAATTGGTCAAAGCATATGGTGCCGAGGTCATCCTCGTCCATGATGACGGGGATATCGGTGCCTGTATCGAGGAGTGTTTGCAAACCGCTCTCCGAATGCAGGATGAAGAGCCTCATGTATGGGTGCCTCAGCAGTTCACGAATCGTGACAACCCTTTGGTGCATAAATACCACACTGCGCTTGAGATACTCGAAGATGTCGGAGGGCCTATCCACGGTTTCTGTTCCGGAGTCGGTACGGGCGGGACGCTATCCGGTGTGGGCGCCGTTCTGAAAAGCCAGAATCCCGGCATTGCGATCTGGGCTGTAGAGCCGGAGAACGCAGCCATACTCTCGGGTGGCGGTATCGGAACCCACCTACAGATGGGTATCGGCGACGGGCTCATCCCCGATAACCTCGACATGGAGATATTCGATAAGGTATGCATCGTCACCGACGAAGAAGCGCTTGAGACCGCTAGGCGCTTAGCGCGTGAAGAGGGGATCATGTGCGGTATATCGAGCGGCAGCAACGTTGCGGCTGCTCTGCGCCTTGCAAAAGAACTCGGTCCCGACAAGCGCGTCGTGACGATTCTGCCGGACACGGGTGAGCGTTACTTCAGTACGGTGCTCTTCGAGGATTAAACTCCGAGGAAAGAGCGTCGTTCGTTACGTAGTAGGAACAATTCAACGCCCCACCCTTGCTTGCCAAAGGTGGGGCGTTGTCTATTCAACCAGGGCCGTTGAAAAATGGTACGTCGGTTTGGTGGGAGAACCGTGCCTAGGATGCCGCGCGATAGAGCATCCCGGATATTTCAGGGTCGTTCTCTAGCATATTCAGAAGTGCCTCGACTATCTTCGCGTCGAACTGGGAACCGGCTCCTTCGCGGAGCTGAAGAACCGCATCGGCCAATGAGAGATGCGGGCGATACTGACGATCCGAAGTCATAGCGTCGAACGCATCTGCCACGGCGATGATACGTGCCGGCAGCTCGATTTCCTCTCCGCGTAGACCATCGGGATAACCGCTACCGTCAAAGCGCTCGTGATGGTGGCGTACGTACGGCACGATACTTTCGAACATCGAGACCGCCGAGAGGATCATCGCACCTTTGACGGGGTGCCGCTTTATCTCCTCGAATTCGGCGCCACTCAAGCGATCGGTCTTCAGGAGTATATCGTCTGCCGTACCGATTTTTCCGATGTCATGGAACATACCGGCTATGCGCAATTTCTCGAGGTCGCTATGGGAAAATCCGAGGTTTTCACCTAGCTTGACGGACAGCTTGGCTACGCGATCCGAATGACCGCGCGTGTACTCATCCTTTGCATCTACAGTGAGACGAAGGACTTCGATCGTGTCCATATAACGTGTTCTGAGCTGGGCGTAGGTATTGCGCAGCTCCTCATTCTTCGTATTGACGAGTGAGTGAAGGAACGCATTGGATATGGAGGAAGAGGCTTGGCGGGAGTAGATCTCAAGCAGCTTGATTCCTTCATCTGAAGTCACGTTCGTTGCATAGATAGCACCGATCGAGCGACTCCAATCATTGTAGAGCGGGAAGACTATCCCTCCCGGAGCCTTGATTATACGGCAGTCCGTACGCGCACGACCGACTGCCTCCATCACTTCGTGAGTGAGCGTGTTCGTGAATGATTCGATGGGGACGTTATAGTAACCGATACCTCGATAGATGCTCTTCGCCTCATTGGTATGACCTTCGCCTGCTTCATCGTATGACTCCGGTAGGTCATCAACCAATATGAAGGCATCTTCTCCGTTGACGAGGGGGAGAATCTGTCGCAGGATTTCTTCTAGGATGTTGCCTATCGGTTGAAGCTGATAGATTCTCGGCACGGCCCCGAGGATGCTGTTCAATCCGTCTTTGAATTGCTTGATGGTTCGCATCTGGGATATCGACTTGATAGCCGATTCGATGAGTAACTGCAACTGGTCGGTTCGGTCGCTTTTTTCGCAATAGGCTTGGATTGCAAGTGATTTGAGCGTGCTGACGGGAGGAGCCAACTCTTTGTGCCCCGTGAGGAGCAGGATGTAAAGGTCGTGGTCTGTTTGGCGGATGCGCTCGACTACCACGTCACCGTGTATAGGCTGCATGAAGTAATCCAAAACGAGCAGATCGTAATGCTCCCGTTCCAGCTCTTCGAGAGCCTCCATGGGATTCGTGAACCCGCAGCAGGAATAGCCGCCGCGCCGTATCATAGCAGTGACGCTGTCGACGATTCCCTCTTCGTCATCGACCACCATGATCTTGAATTCATCGGATAGTTCGAGGTTCCTATTTTTGCGCATCCTGAAACTCCTCTATTCCCGGTTATCCCATGGAATTCTAATATAAAATGTCGTCCCTACCTGTGGTGTCGACTCAAACCACATATTTCCGCGGAAGACACCGTTTATCGTGCTGTGCGACATATATAAGCCCAAACCTGTCCCGTGCTTTCCTTTCGTGGTGATCATCTCATTGAAGAGAACCTTTTGAACTTCAGGTTTGATCCCACCCGCGAAGTCGGTGACCGAGATGAGGATATCTTCTTCGATCCGTTCGACCGAGAAATGAATTCTACCACCTTTTCCCTCGTAAGCTTGAATCGCATTCGCGATAATATTATCCATGATTTGGACCAAGCTGTTGATATCACCGAAGATCATTTGGCCGATACCGGTTTTGACTTCCACTTCAAGATGGCAGTTGGCTTTAATCAGGCTATGTTGCATGAGGATCTTCGTGCGCTTCAACATCTCGTCGACGGTGAAATAGAAGCTGCTTCCGGTGTTGAACTGAGCCGCTTGATCCTTTACGGTCGAGATGATGTCCGACATATAGGACATCTGACCTTTCATCTTTCCAAGCCACTCATCCATTTCCCTTGCGATCTCCAGGTGGTCCTCGGTCGTGATGTCTTCGTCGCCGACGGAGTCGCTGTATTCCTTGACGAG
>JAAXUU010000303.1 GCA_013335845.1 Actinomycetota bacterium | reverse complement strand
AGCGGATTGTATTATAAGGTTGTCGATTCAGATGACTGGCTTGACGTGAAAGCAGCGAAGAAGATGGTCGCGACGCTGCGCGGTTTCGTGTCGAATGACTCACCGGTCGACCTTCTCGTGTGCAATTATGTCTACGAACACGTTGAGGATGATACGCGGAATATCGTCTCGTATGTCGGGGTGCTACCGGAAAATCGCATCTTCACCTGGGATGAAGTCGGTTCCTTCCGGCCATCCCAAAACCTGCTCATGCATTCGGTTATCTACCGGACGCAGATTCTGCGGGATTGTAAGGTCGAGCTTCCGAAACATACCTTCTATGTCGACAATATATTCGTCTATGTCCCACTACCGTGTGTGGAGACGATCTATTATCTCAACGTCGATCTGTACCGGTATTACATCGGTCGAGAAGATCAATCGGTGAATGAGAAGGTCATGATCTCACGCATCGACCAACAGTTCCGTGTCACACGTATCATGATCGATTCGGTGAAGATTCCCGAGGATGTCCCAATCAAACGCTTGGAAAATTACATGGTGAGCTATCTCACCATGATGATGACGATCTGTTCGATTCTCGCGATCCTCAGTGACCGAGAGGACAAACTCGAGCTTCGTGACGGTATCTGGGGTTATCTCAAGGCCAGTGACGAAAAACTCTATAGGCGCATACGTCATGGTTTCCTCGGCATGGGAAGTACGTTGCCCGGTCCCTTGGGTCGAAGCACGGCGATCAAGGTCTATCACCTCGCGCAGCGCCTCTATAAGTTCAACTGATCACGCGAGTCGAATTATTCAGTCGTCCTCGAGGAGAAAATCAACGGTGACGTCCTTGAAGCGCGTGGTGGCATCCTTCATGACGCAATGACCTGCGTTTTCGATGATGTCGATACGCGCATTCGAGAGTGATGCTGCGATTAGTTCAGAATGCTCGCGCTTGATCGTATCCTTTTCGCCTGCGATGACCAGGGAAGGCACGCGTATGCGTTTAAGGTCCTTCGGGTCTATGCGCGGCTGATTCGTTGCGAGGTTCGCCTCATCGTTTTTGATGCGAGCTCGCTTCGAGAAAGCCATTCCGACTTTCGAGAATCTTTCGGCAGCCTCATTCGCGATACGCGTACCAGCTGTCATGCCCGCGGGGAAGAGATTCGCGCCGACCAAGATGAGAGCGGCAACGCGCTCTTGATGTTTCAAGGTGAAGTTGATCGCCGTATTCGCACCTTCGCCATAACCCAAGATAACGGCCACGCCGATATGCAATGTGTTCAACACAGCGAATAGATCGCTTTCCAGTAGGGCCAAGCTGAGTTCCTCGCAACCACGCGTCGACTGCCCGCAGCCGCGCGAATCGATGGCGATCACTCTATAGTAGCGGGCATACGATGCGATATGATTATCGAAAATGTGGCTGTCTTCGCAAGCCCCGTGCAGCAAGATGAGTGTTGCGGCATCATGCGTGGTATCCCCGTAGACCGTATAGTGGATGCGTGCACCTTCGTTTGATATGAATGAACTCGACACGATTTGAGGTAAAGCCGTAATTGGATGAGGTTGGATCTTTTCGGCAGAAGCAAAAAGCATGTAGACCCCTTTCGAGAGAGCGTATGTGATTTGCTCATTAAATTCCCCAAGGGTATTTTATGCTATTTCGACCGCCGCTTTCAAGCCATAGGCGGAATGAGCACAATTCACCGCATCACGTATCGCTTCCTCGCATGCATCAGCCGCCATGATTCCGACGATATCCAAGGGTGCATCGACTTTACCTGTTGCAACGACGAAAACAGTGTCTCCGTCGTTACTGGTGTGCACGGGACGGATAGCGCGGGCAAAACCGTCATGCGCCATAGACGAGACTTTGTTCGCCTGTGCTTTGGTGAGACGAGCGTTCGTCACAACGCAAGCAATCGTGGTATTCGAAGAGAAAGGTGTAAATCCATCCTGAACGAGTTCCAAGATCGCCTCAGAGGGCTTGAGGACTCGTTCTTTCTCTTTGGAGAGAGTTCCGGCAAGGGGGTTACCGAGAGAGTCGATCACGGTACCTACGGAGTTGACCGCAACGATAGCCGCGACTTGCAGGCCGCCAGACTCGAAACCATAGGTGCCGATACCGCTTTTCATGCTGCGCCCGGGTCCGGCGAGCTTCCCGACGCTAGCTCCTGTACCTGCGCCGACATTCCCGGTTCCGATAGAGCCGTCAGACGTAGCAGCCATGCACGCTTCGTGGCCCATTGATTTATCTGGCCGTATCGATGAATCTCCGACTAACAGATCGAATAACGAAGCGGCACAGACGATGGGTACTTTCCCGACGCCGACATCGAAACCGACTCCGGCTTCCTCTAGATAACACATGACGCCTGCTGCTGCATCCAACCCGAACGCACTTCCGCCGGATAAGAGAACCGCATGGATCTTCTCGATCATATTCTCTGAGCGCAAGAGGTCGGTCTCGCGTGTTGCGGGACCTCCGCCGCGAACATCTACGCCGGCGGTTGCGCCATTCTTGCACAGTATGACCGTGCATCCTGTTCCAGCTTCGCTATCCTGTGCATGCCCGATTTCAATATCCTCGATATCGGCGATTGAGAAGAACTCCACTAATTATCCTTTCTCGAATATAATGTCACCACTTTCGTGCGGATTGATTGTAGCAAGTATAACAAGTATTTCCGCAAACGATGTGTGTGCTTCGGGATTGCTCTAGGTTGACAAGTCTCAATCGTTAGATAGTGCAAGCTGTATCGGAGT
>JAAXUU010000057.1 GCA_013335845.1 Actinomycetota bacterium | reverse complement strand
CGCGATTCGAGACCTACACCATCGCAGGCGAACGTGGGAGCGGCCTTGTCTGCGTGAACGGCGCCGCCGCACATTGCGTCAACGTCGGTGACAAGGTCATCGTCATGGCGTATGCGCGCTTCACTCCCGAAGAAGCTCGAGACCATAAACCGGATGTCGTTTTCGTCGACGGAGAAAACCGGATAGCGCGAATCACGAAATATGAGAAGCACGGACGCCTCGAGGATTTGGACCGGCTGGTATAAATCCGTCTCGTTAAACGGTCGTTCGATCGACGCGTACCGTAAAACCCAAAGCGTAAAAACAAAGGTCACAGGCGTTTAACCTGTGACCTTTAATCTTCTTGGTAGCCCGTACGGGATTCGAACCCGTGATCTCCGCCTTGAGAGGGCGGTGTCCAAGGCCGCTAGACGAACGGGCCAACTACCAAAATGGCTGGGATGGAAGGAGTCGAACCCTCACTGACGGTACCAGAAACCGCTGTCCTACCATTAGACGACATCCCAACGTATCAGCGCCGGTCTTGCACGCTACGCCACCGTCGGGCGCGAATTGATATATTACGGGTAAGAACCACGAACGTCAACAGTGTTCTCGGCGGTAGTTCAATGATTTTTGCAGGCGGTTAGTGTGCGAATTCGATTATGGGCAGTAATAGGCAATTATGGGCGACACTGAGGGAACCCCAGAGGGGAATCATGAAGATAGCTTGCTGAAGCTGTGGAAATGCATGCGCTTGGGCGGCAAAGTGGCTCACTTCGCTTGTTCGCTGCGACAGAGGTGCGGTATGATTTACCTTGTATTTGCGTGATGTTCTACGGGTAGTACCAAACAAAATATTCTAAGGTCGCCGATGAAACTACTAAAACATACAAGGGCGCTTTTTTTCGTGTCTACAATCTTATGTGCACTTGCGTGCGCTCCCTTCGCTTTCTCTATTCCTATAGAGGAGACCACCTACTCTACTGCCATCGATGCGGCTAGTTCATCTTCCTCGTTCATCAGGGTCGAAGATGACCTCGAGGGCACTGCGGCGCAAAACGAAGTTGCACCCGATATCGGCGAAGACGGTACTTTGCCCACCGATAGTACCGACGAAGTATATGTCGCTCCCGATGAGGGAGAATATCAAGAACAAACCTCCGGACAATCCGAGCAGACGGGCATCGCTGACGACGGCTCGGGAGCAAGTGTGGACGAGGTGGATTCGTTTCCAAGTTGGATTATTCCCACGAGTGTAGGCTTTGCCGTTCTCGCGTTGATCTGCATCTTTGCATCCGTACTGCTCCGGCGTAAGAGCGGTACGGCGGGTGCCGGTGGCTTGCACAGCAAGAAATAGAGGGAAACTCAATGGAGATTGAAGGTGGTTATGTCGAATAAGACTCTACGAACATGCATGTCATTCGTGATCGCGTTAGTAGTGACGTGCTCCTTGGCTCCGCTTGCTTGGGCTATCGAAGGCGAATCCGTGCAGGCCGATGGAGTGGTTACATCTGTGAGTTATACGCGTATCTGCGGAAACGACCGTTATGTCACGATGCGCAATCTCGCCTTGGCCGCTTATGGTGGAACCGGTACAAAGGAAGCTATCGTGGTGCGTGGCGATGCATACGATGATGCCCTTGCGGCGACCGCCTATGCGGGTTTGAAAGATGCGGCCCTCATCCTGACTGAAAGCAACTCCCTGTCTAGGGAAGCAGCGACTGCGCTTCTCACTCTCGGGGTCGAGAAAGTTACCATCATCGGAGGCGCCAGCGACGTGAGCTCAGTCGTGGAAACGACCCTAGAGGAAATGTACGGCGCCGAGAACGTCACCCGTATCTCGGGAACCGATATCTATACGACGTTTTATAACGTGTATGCAGCAGGTAAGGGAAGCTGGGGGGATACCGCGATTATAGCCACAGGGAAGGACTATCCGGACGCGCTTTCCATTTCGCCCTATGCAAACGCAGCAGGCGCTCCTATTTTCGTAACGAAATCGGACGACCTGCTCGATGCGGCATCCCTTGCTGCTGCCAAGACATTCGACAAGGTCATCATCGCGGGAGGCACAGGTGTCGTCTCAGCTTCCCTTGAGGAGGATTTGAAAGCATCAGGGTGTTCGGTGGTGCGTCTTGGAGGGGATAATGCCTATGATACAAGTGTTGCTATCGCGCACTGGCTTGTCGGTGACACGCTTGCGGCGACGTTCCAGCCGAGCGTAGCGTTCACGTGGGATGGGACCGCCTTCGCAACGCGTTTCGGTTTCGCCGATGCACTTGCGGGCAGCATCCTACAAGGGCATAGCGCAGCACCCATAGTACTGGTGGATTCAAACGATTCGGCGAATTCGGTTTTCGCTTTGATTCAAAACACACTTTCATCCAAGGCGATCGATGTATGTTTCCTCGGCGGTATCGGTGTGATTCCCTCTACGACGGCGAGTAGAATCACGGCATATTGGGCAAGCGCGATCAATGAGGGAGAGTGGACCTTTCAAGGCGATTTGATTCTACCTACTTCCGTGGATTACACACGCATCTTCGGAGCAGATCGTTATGCGACGATGCTGAACCTTTCCCTTGCGGCATACGGTACCTCGGGAGCCACGCAGGCGATCATCGTTCGTGGCGATGACTTCAAGGATGCCCTTGCAGCGACGGCATATGCGGGGCTTATCGATGCACCGGTGATTTTGATCCCATCGGATGCGTTCGGCGATGAGACGGGCACAGCTCTTCTTACCCTCGGTGTCGACAAGGTGACTATCATCGGCGGCACCGGTGCGGTGAGCGTGACTAATGAAACACGGATACGCTCACTCGGAATCGATGTTACCCGTATTTGGGGCGATGACTGCTTCGCCACCGCGTATGAAGTCTACGAAGCCGGCATTGGTTCGTGGGGCGATACTGCGATTATCTCGACTGCCTCCAATTTCGCCGATGCGTTATCGATTTCCCCCTATGCGAACGCAGCTCATTCTCCGATCTTCCTCGCGCAGAGCAACGGCCTGCTTGATGCGGCCTCCTTGGCTGCCGCCAAGACGTTCGATAAGGTCATCATCACAGGGGGTACGGGAGTTGTTTCAACTTCTCTCGACAGTCAGCTCAGGACGGCGGGGTGCGCTGTCGTGCGCCTTGCCGGGGATAACGCCTACGCCACGAGTGCGAGCATAGCGAAATGGATTATGGGCCTCGATATGAGCGGTGATTTCGGTCCCGGTGTGACGTTCCGGTGGGATGGGACTGCTTTCGCCACGCGCAACGGTTTCGCCGATGCGCTTGCGGGAAGCATCCTCCAAGGCAGGAACACTTCGCCACTCCTGCTCGTTGATGATGCCGCTGCAGCAGAGTCGGTTTTCAATTTGATAGACGACTACGTGAGTAGTGAGAACTGTGCGATCGTTATTCTCGGCGGTACGGGGGTCGTTCCGCAGACAACGCTCGATCGGATCAAGAATTGCTGGGTTTATAAAACCGACGGCGGCTCATGGTCCTATGCGGGCGAGTTGGTCAGGTACCATGCTGTGGGGACGACTCTTTACAACATGACGCTCACTGCCGCGGCTACCTACCATCGCGACCATGACCTCGAGAAGATCTGGGTAAACGGGATTTTCGTCGACGCCACTCTCGAGCAGATTGAATACTATTTGGATTCCGCTTCGTTTTCCGCAAGTGACCCCGAATACTACCAGTTTGCGGTTCTTACCGGTTATACCGGGCTTACCGCAGCTGAGATAGACTCCCTGTTGGTCGGTCGCGGCAATCTCGAGGGTATGGGGTCGGCGTTCGTGAACGCTTCCCTTACCTATCACATAAACGAAGCGTATCTTGTCGCCCACGCTCTCCTCGAGACGGGTTATGGTACAAGCACACTTGCCCAGGGATTCGTCCATACCGACGGATTGACCTACTACAATTTCTACGGTTATGGGGCTACTGACTCATCAGGGCTTACCGGCGGAAGGGGCGCTGCGGTCAAGTACGGCTGGTCTTCTCCGGAGTTGGCGATTTCGGGTGCAGCAAAGCTGATTTCCGAGAACTATCTGTATGCCCGCGGTCAGGATACACTCTATGAGATGCGCTGGGCTCCGGCGGCAGTCGTTTCGGGCAACTCGGGCTATCAATATGCGAGCGATGTCGCTTGGGCGGCCAAAATCGGCAGGATCATGTCTAGCGTGTACGCGACTTCGACCTCTTCCATGACGCTCACCTATGATGTCCCCATCTACCTTTCGGAGTGATTATTGCTCGTAAGTCGTATGCGCACATACCGGTATGCGTACGAAGGTTCTGTTTGGATTCGTCGGTTTTGTCGGTTTGAAAAGTAAAGGATTTTTTTGTGTGTAATAGATTAGCACGGACCAGCCTTTCGATTGCTTTGACCATGGTAATACTCATATCATTCGCACCTTTTGCACTGGCGGTGCCTGAAGTGAACGGCTCTTCCGATACAAGTTCCGCGCAAGAAAGCGAAGAGGCATCGACAGGTGGTGCGGCAGATAGTGCAGCAGATAGTGGTACAACCGCCGAAAACGAGAGTCAAACCATACTTTCCAGCGAAGTAACAGCGGCTGAAGATACAAACCCCGCGCTGTCGACCGATGAGCTTACGAGTGTGTCCTATACACGTATCTGTGGTATAGACCGCTATGTGACGATGCGGAATCTCTCACTGGCTGCGTACGGCGGTACCGACGTGGTGGAGGCGATTATCGTACGGGGGGATGACTACAAGGATGCGTTCGCGGCAGCGGCGTATGCCGGCTTGAAGAATGCCCCTATCATCACGAGCACGACGGATGCACTGTCGACGGAAGCTGTGACCGCACTGCTCACGCTCGGAGTGGAAAAGGTCACTATTATCGGAGGAACAGCTTCGATCAGCACTGCAGTGGAGACCTTTCTGCGTGAGGATATGCCCACGATCGGCAGCGTGACACGTATCGCAGGAGATACCTCTTCAAGTTCGTCGTATGGAGTCTACGTCGCAGGAATGGGGGATTGGAGTGATACGGCTATCGTCGCAACCGGAACCGGTTTCGCGGATGCTCTGTCCATCGCACCCTATGCCAATGCCTATCATGCCCCGATCTTCTTGACGCAGAGCGACGGGACGACGCTCGATGCCGATTCACTTGCCGCCGTGCAAACGTTCGACAAGGTTATCATCGTCGGAGGCACCGGGGTAGTATCGGAGACTCTCGAAACCCAGCTTGCCGGCAAAGAGATTATCAGGCTTGCAGGGGATGGTGCCTATGATACCAGCGCGAAGATCGCTTCATGGCTCGTGGGCTTGGATACCGAGGCGGCATTCGGTCCGAGCGTGACGTTTTCATGGGAAGGAACGGCGTTCGCCACGCGTATCGGTTACGCCGACGCACTCGCAGGTTGTGTGCTACAAGGGAGCAAAACAGCCCCGCTCTTGCTCGTAGATGACACGGACGCTGCGAACCCGGTGTTCAGCCTCATTCAGAATAATCTGAGCTCCGCGAATATCGGAATCACTATCTTCGGGGGTATAGGCGCGGTTTCCGCTGATACTGCCGACAAGATCACGGCTTTTTGGGGTGCCAAGGCAAACCAAGGTGAGTGGGAATATTCCGGTGAGCTCGTTGTGCCGACTGAGGTGAAATACTGCCGAGTCTCCGGTATCGATCGCTACGCCACGATGCGGAAACTCGCTTTGGCTGCTTACGGCGAAGCGAAAGCTGACAACGCGATCGTCGTTTGCGGCAATGACTTCAAGGATGCCCTTGCGGCGACGGCATATGCACACCTCATCGATGCTCCTATATTGTTGACCGAGAGCAACCAGCTCTTGGAGGATACGAAAACAGCTCTTATCACCCTCGACGTACAAAATGTCACAATAGTCGGCGGTACCGGTGTGGTGACAGACGTCGTAAAAAGCCAGATCGAGGATCTCAATATCACCGTTTCACGCCTTGGGGGAGAGGACCGCTACGATACCGTTCGGAAGATATACGAGGCCGGGAATGGTCTTTGGGGTGATACCGCTATCGTCGCGACAGGAGAGAATTTCGCCGATGCGCTCTCTATCTCTCCCTATGCCAACGCGGCTGCGGCACCGATATTCTTGGTGATGTCGAACGGACTTTTCGATGTGGAGTCTATGGCGGCAGTCGAGACGTTCCAAAACGTTATCATCGTCGGCGGGGATGGGGTTGTATCGACTTCTGTCGACTCGAGCCTTGAAGCGGCAGGTTGTACAGTCGCGCGTCTGGCCGGCGAGAACGCCTATGAAACGAGTGTGAAAATCGCACGATGGCTTGTCGGCCTCGACCTAGCCGATGTTGCTCCGAACGTGGAATTCAGCTGGGATGGTCTTGCGCTTGCTACACGCAACGGCTTCGCGGATGCACTGGCGGGAAGCATCTTACAGGGTAAGGTTGCTGCTCCTCTTCTGCTCATCGATGATGTAAGCGCCGCAAGTTGCAGTTTCGATGTACTGGCGCAGGAGTGCAGCAAATGGAGTATCTCCCTCAATATATTCGGTGGCACGGGCGTGGTCGCCGATGCAACCGTCAGCAGGGTCGTTGAAGACTGGTTCCTGAAACGCGATGGAGGGGCATGGGAGTATTCCGGCAAAATCCAAACCGGTTTCCTGTTCGCCGATCTCTCTTACTACAACACCGTTACCAATTGGTCCGATGTGGCATCTGCGATCGACCTTGCGATTCTCCGTGTCCAAGATCCGAGACGTGAAGCAAATGGGGATGCCCGTCTCGACCCCGAGTATTACAACTTCGTCGCCGGCTGCGAGGCGACCGGTATTCCTTATGCTTGCTATGCGTTCGTCCGCTATACCACCCCTGCAGAGGCGGTCGCCGAAGCCGAGACGTATTATGCCCTTGCGACCGCCAATGGTTGTGATCCGACCTTCTTCACTGCCGATGTCGAGGCAGAAAGCCTGAAGAACTATAACACCCGCCTGAATACCGACACGTTCATCATGACGTTGCGCGCACTCGGAGCCGAGAAGGTGGGAATCTACGTATCTCATAGCAACTATACAGCCTACAACTTGGATTTCGCCAATTCCGATTTCATCTGGATACCGCGGTATGCGGAAGACGGAACCCTAGAAAGCGCAAAGAAGCCGAACTACGCCTATGATATCTGGCAGTATACAAGCACGGGAACCGTTGCAGGTATCACGGGACCTGTCGATCTCAACCTCATGAATCCCGACGGTCCGAATGAGCTCACATACAAATGGTACGTATCCTAGGATACGTACCATTTGCTGCTTCGCGACCTTACGTGTCGCACGAGTCTTCGATTGTGTCGCTCGGAACTATAGCGCCAAAGACCGGGCGTTCTTCAAGCGTGAGAGGGTGTTCTCCCTGCCTATGAGTTCGATGGATTCGAACAGGGGAGGAGAGACCATGTTCCCGCATA
>JAAXUU010000302.1 GCA_013335845.1 Actinomycetota bacterium | reverse complement strand
AAGGGCTCATCGTGCCCGGGTCGACATTGAGGTAGGGATCCATTTTCTGCATGGTCACTTTATACCCACGCGCTTTAAGAAGATGACCGAGCGAGGCTGCGGTAATGCCCTTTCCGAGTGAGGAAACGACGCCTCCGGTGACAAAAATATGCTTGGCCATGATTTTCCAGCTCCTTTGTGATGTAATTCTCTGCACAATTAACTGGGAATCCATTGTACAAGATTTTCGAGGCAATATTCCAAAGAAGTATAAAAGTTCCGCCAAAGTAATCACGTTCCATCGGGACCCCATAGGGTTTCCATCGGGATTACATCGAAAATAGAAAAACGATGTGCGTCGCTCCCTTGTTTTTTCACCGTGGTAGTATTGACATGAACACCCGCTTCGAGAGGAATGTATGTCCCCTGAATCCAAGCAATCAGTATTGAGATCGACCGCCATAATGAGTGTCGCCACCCTTTCCTCCCGCATTACGGGATTTCTCCGCACATGGGCTTGCGCATTCGCACTTGGTAATACATTGCTCACCTCCTCGTACCAAATCGCAAATTCGGTGCCGAACATGCTCTTCGAACTTGTCGCGGGAGGTATCCTCTCAACAGCATTCCTTCCCGTGTTCCTTGCGCAACGTGATGCGCATGGGAAAGAAGCGGCAAGCTCTTTCGCATCCAATATCTTCAATATATGCTTGGTAGCATTGGGTATCATCGCGCTTCTGGCAACCGTGTTCGCCCCGCAGGTCATCGCGACCCAAACCTTCATGACCGGCGGAGAAGATGCCGAACTCGCTACGTTCTTCTTCCGCATCTTCGCCATCCAGATTGTCTTCTACGGTGCAGGCGCCATCATCTCAGGCTTACTCAATGCCAATCGGAAATTCCTCTGGCCTGCCTTCGGCCCTCTTTTCAACAATGTCGTGGTCATCATCACCATGTTCGGTTTCGTGCCTATCGCAGCCGTGAATCCCGATCTCGCGAAGATCTGGCTTGCCACGGGGACGACGCTCGGCGTCGTTGCGATGTTCGCCGTGCAGATTCCGAGCCTTGCGAAGGAAGGCCTTCACTACGTTCCCAAAATCGACTTCCGCGATCCCGGTCTAAGGGAAACGGCCCGTCTCGCGGTACCGGCCATCATATTCACCGCAATCAACCTCGTCTGCGTTTCCGTTCGCAATGCATTCGCACTCGGCGTTTCCCCAAGTGGGCCGGCGTCCTTGTCGTACGCATGGCTTTGGTTTCAACTACCCTACGGCGTATTGGCAGTCGCCCTTTCCACTGCGATGTTCACAGAGATGAGCGAGAACGCAGCCAAGAAGAACATGGACGCTTTCAAAAGCAATGCCCGAGATGGCTTACGCGGGACGTTCTTCCTCATCATACCGATGGCAGTCATGCTCATCACGTTATCTTCCATGCTCGTGACACTCTATCATGCAGGGCAGTTCACGGAAAACGACATCGCCGTAGTCTCGGGCGTTCTACGATGGTGGGCGATATGCCTCCCCTTCTACGCCGGGTACATGTATTTGTACTTCGCATTCAGCTCGCTTAGGGACCTCATGACCGTCACGAAGGTCAACCTTTGCATCAGCCTGGTGCAAATCGCGCTGTACGCGCTATTGACACTCGGTTTCGGGAATTGGAGCGGTCTCGGCCTTATCGGCATACCGATCTCAGATATCGTCTTCTTCTCACTTATGTTCATCGCCCTCTTCTTCGTACTCCGCAAGCGTATAGGTTCTTTTGGAGGGAAATCGATTGCGGGAGTGGTTGGGAAAACCCTTATCGGGGCTGCTGTCGGCGGAGGAATCACCTATGCGACCAACGCCGCCCTCGGTGCGACCACTTCCATCGGAGGTGCGTTCGTCCACATCGTCATCGCAGGAGGACTCGGGCTCACGGTGACCTATGGCATCTGTACACTCCTCGGTATCGAGGAGATGTCTATTCTGAAGAGGCTGGGCGCAAAGATACTGAGGAAACTACCGCGCAGAACCACCGACTAGGCAAGATCGCCGACTAGCGTACTCGAACCTGCTCGAGTAAGGTTCGCGCATGCTCGAGTGAGACGCCCTCTTCATCCCCCGAAAGCATACGGGAGATTTCAACGGTTCGAGCTTCATCCCTGACCTCGCGGAGCACTGTTCTTGGAACGGCTCCCTTTGTATCCTTCTCGACCACGAGATGCGCGTCTGCGAATACGGCGATCTGAGGAAGGTGCGTGACGACGATCACCTGATGGTTCGACGAGAGTTCCGCAAGTCGATGGGCGACCAGGTTAGCCGTCGATCCGCCGACTCCGGAATCTATCTCATCGAAGACGAGCGTGACGTTATCCGCGACGTTGACCTCACCTTTGAGAGCGAGCATGACACGCGACAGCTCTCCGCCCGAAGCGATCTTCGCGAGGGGGCGGGGCGACATCGTCGCGCCGGGGCAATAGAGGAGCTCGATATGCTGCGTCGCCTCCGAGGCCCAAGCGTTACGCGGCAGATCGCTTATCGCGAGCATGAAGGAAGAGGATTGCATGCCGAGCGATGCCACCGCATGAGTCAAGGCGTCTGAAAATCCGACTGCAGCGTCACTACGTAAGGTCGCCAACGCATTCGCGGCGGAGATGAGCGCGGTGTCCTTCTCGGCAGCCGGACCAGCTGCAAGGGAGTCGCCGACGATGAGCGCCATGGCGCCGGTGACGGCAACCGTCATGAGCTGGGAGCTCGTGGTCAGCGCCGAGACGGGCGTGCCGATCATGATCGCGTA
>JAAXUU010000301.1 GCA_013335845.1 Actinomycetota bacterium | reverse complement strand
GGAGCGGCTGCGGGTGGTCGCACAGGGCTTACCTCGGTCGTTACCGGACTTCTGTTCATCGTATTCGCGTTTCTCAGTCCGCTCGTCGGTATGGTGGGTAGCTCGGCGACATGCGGAGCTTTGGTCATCGTCGGTTACCTCATGATGACGGACATCAACAAGATCGGTTGGGATGATGTCGCAGAAGCCTTCCCTGCGTTCATAACCATCATCGGTATCCCGATGACCTACTCGATAACGAACGGCATCGGTCTAGGCTTCATCTCCTTCTGCATCATCAAGTGCATCCAGGGTAAATTCAAGGATATCCATCCTTTGATGTGGGTTGCCGCGCTCGCATTCCTCGTCACTTTCATCTTCACCTAGGATATGAATCAGACAGACACCTAAGCCCTGAATCAGACAGACACCTAAGCTCTGAATCATACAGCGATACTCACGGAGGCGGCTTCTATTGTCGCCTCCGATTCTTGGGCGCGAATGACTTGCGTAGTGTCGATTTCAACGGGGTATTATCGAATCGGACCAGCTCAAGAGAATGGATTATAATAAATCTCGATTGCACCACGCATTCACATATCTGTTGTAAGGCGAGCGTCCCCGGCTGGAAAAGGTTTCCGGAGCGACGCAAGCATCTATACCGGAGAGAAGGGTTGCGTAATGTTGAGATTCGTTTGCTCGGTTTGCGGTTATGTCTATGATGAAGAAGCGGGTGATCCGGATAACGGAGTTGCACCCGGTACGAAGTGGGAAGATGTTCCAGAGGATTGGACCTGCCCCGAATGTGGGGCATCCAAGGATCTGTTCGACCTCGAATAATATTTTGGAACTACTGTGACGGAAAACGTCGGAATAGCGGATATAGGTACAGTTAACACTGGGAGGTAAAGGAAATGGAAGCACAAAAGACACAGGATAATCTGATGGCGGCGTTTGCGGGCGAATCACAGGCAAACAGGAAGTACTTGGCTTTTTCCAAGAAAGCAGAAGCGGAAGGAAAAGGCAATGCCGCCAAGCTATTCAAAGCTGCGGCCGACGCCGAAACATTACACGCTCTTAAGGAATTCGAAGTAGCCGGTAAAATCGCTTCCACGAGTGATAATCTGAAGAGTGCGATTGCGGGAGAGACTCACGAATTCGAGAAGATGTATCCCGGATTCATAGAGATCGCCCAAGAAGAAGGTAACAAGGAAGCGGTCATCGCGTTCATGTTCGCCATGAAAGCGGAAGAAGCGCATGCCAGATTGTATAAGAAAGCGTTGGAAGGCTTAGATGAGACCGAAGAGGTTTTCTATTACTTGTGTCCTATTTGTGGCAATATAGAACTGGCCGTTCCCGGGAAGTGCTGTGTCTGCGGTACGCCCGGAGAAAAATTCATCCAATATTGATGCCACTGGAAATCGTCGAGACCGTTAACGAATAGAACGCGGAGGTGCGTACGATGCCGGATTTTGGACAGCCGTTTTCAGGTTTAGCGAAAGACCGTAAGCTCAGCGACGAGGAATTGATCAGGTCGATACGTTTTATGGTTGCTGCGGAATATGAAGCGATCCAGATGTATATACAACTTGCTGAATCGACGGATAATGAACTGGCGATCGAGGTACTCAAAGATATCGCGGACGAAGAGAAGGTCCATGCCGGAGAATTCCTCAGATTGCTCAAAGAACTGGCTCCTGATGAAGAAGGATTCTATGCGGAGGGCGCTCAGGAAGTCGAAGACGAAATCGAGAAGTTGAAGAACAAATAGATCGGTTAACTGCTTATAAAAGAATCGATAAGAGGGACGGGCTGATCCGTCCCTCTTATCGTTTTGGTCGTGCATAGGCTGATTGCGCAGTGAATAGAGCGGGGCTTTCATTAGGGGTGAGGTAGTTTTTTCGAGTACGCGATGCAGTGGTCATAGAACAGCTGCTCCGGCTTGGAAAGCGAATGCGAGGGAAGATATGAGATACCGAAATGCCAAGAGACGTCTTCAAGTGGGATGCTGACGATCGAATCTTCTTTCGAAAAGAACGGTAGGTTCGCTAGGTGGGGAAGGGTGAAACCGATCCCTCTTCCGCTCAGCGCGAACTCGTAAAGCCAGAATATTTCAGATGAGGCGATCACTTCTTTGGGCTCGGCTCCGCGCGCGATGCATGCCGTGATGATAGACTCATAACATTTGAATCCTCTTCCGGGAATCGCGATGCTGCAGCCGGAAAGGTCGTCGAGAGTCAAGGACTTTTTCGCGCTTAATGGATTGTCGGCGCGCACCCAGAAATATACCGGTTCCGAATAGAGCTCCGTGGTGATGAAATCTTTAGGATAAGGGGATAGTATCAGAGCCAAATCATACGATCCTCGTAAAAGGGCCTCGTCACAGATCGCATCATTCGTCTCGCTATAGGTGACAAGGATATCGGGATGCTCCTGATGGAACGTGTTAAGGAAATCCGGTCCGAACAAACCGATGATTCCAAGAGATGTGCCCAATCGTATCTCATGCTTCTCGTGGGCTCGTATCCGCAGGATGGATTCCTGTAAGATCTGATAACCCGAATCCCACGTACGGGAGAATTGATACAGCTCATCAGCATAAAGAGTCGGTATGCGAGCACCGTTCTTGTCAGTGATGAAAAGCGTGACCCCCAGTTCGCTTTCGAGAGAGCGGATCGCTTTGGCGAGTCCCTGGACAGACATGGGAACCCTTTCCGCGGCAGCGGAAAAACTATGCGTCTGATACGCAAGCGCGAAATACTTCAATTGCTCCAGGAGCAATTGA
>JAAXUU010000300.1 GCA_013335845.1 Actinomycetota bacterium | reverse complement strand
TTTCCACCTATCCGGTGTTCGATGTCCTTTGGACACGCCTCGCAGGGGCCGATCGATTCGATACGATGGAGTGTATCGTGGAGGAAGGTTTCGATAGCGCCGATACGGTTATCATCGCTACAGGCTTCAATTATCCCGATGCGCTTGCGGCATCCGGTCTGGCGGGTGGTTACAATGCCCCGATCCTGCTTACCGATGGCACGGATCTGAGCCCGCAAGCAGGTGCAGCGCTTCTCTATCTCAACCCGTCGCATGCGATCATCGTGGGCGGCGAGGACGTGGTTTCAAGTGACGTTGCGTTGCAGATAGAGGGGCTTCTCGGGAAGGATAGCGTGACTCGCGCCTCCGGCACCAACCGCGTGGAAACGGCCATCGCCATTTTTAATGAAGGCGAGGCTTGGAGCGCAACCGCGATCATCGCGACCGGTTATGGCTTTGCCGACGCACTTTCCATCTCGCCGTTCGCATATGCGACTAAGACGCCCATATTCTTGACCGGCTCTGATATGAGCGATACAGCGCTCAGTCAAGAAACGATCGATGCGATTCTTAGCGGGGGATTCACGAGCGTCATCCTCGTCGGTGGGGAAGACGTCGTGAGTGAAGAGGTCAAAACACAGCTTGGGTCCGGGTATGCATATGAACGTTTGAGCGGGATCGACCGTTATCAGACGAGCGCGGCTATTGCGGATTTTGCAGTTAATTCGGGAGTCCTCTCGTATGATGGTTTAGGCGTGGCGACAGGTGCGAATTTCCCTGACGCGTTGGCCGGTGGGGCATTTTGCGGTGAGAAGGGCTCGGTACTTCTACTCGCGGACGACTTCAATGATGAATGCCGTTATTGCATAGACACCTGTATCACGGATAATGCCACAAGCCTTAAAAAGGGCTATCTCTTCGGAGGAGATGACGTGGTTACTCTCGAGCTCGAAGCTAAGATCATGACGGCATGTAGATACTGAAGGCTGGAATGTGCTTCGATCGATGATTTCGTCAGGCAGATTCCATCAGGCAGCCTCGGAGTATCGAGGCTGCCTTTATGCCGCCCACATGCGAAGCTCGCTCGGTACCGCCCATCTGCCGTTCGCGGCCGGAGAGTCGGCATTGCAAAAAAGTTAGTGACAGTAAACAATTTCGCCTGTATAGTTCGTTATGAAAAGTAGCCATGGCTAACTTTAATTCGAGAACAGTTGGAAGATCGAGTGGAAGGCATGACGATGACGCTGACACAGGTACGGCAAGGTCGCGAATATCATATACTTGACTCCAATGCGCAAGGTAAAGAGCGTGCACGTCTCGACAGCTTGGGCTTGGTGCCGGGTGCGAAGATACGCGTCCTGTCTTCGAGTTGGGCAGGTTTCATCGTGGAGATAAAAGGATCGCGCCTAGCACTTTGTAAGGCAGTCGCGGATACACTTTTGGTTGCATAAAGGATCACGCACAACGTGGGTATGTGTGGCAAGTTGGTTGAAGGTGCGCAAGCACCACTCTTTTTGAATATGAGTTAGTTACGGTTAACATATAAATCGGAGGAAGGAGACCCTTCCATGAAATATTTCGCTTTAGTCGGCAACCCGAATGCTGGTAAGACGACACTGTTCAATGATCTGACCGGAACTTCCCAGCACGTGGGCAACTGGCCCGGTGTCACGGTCGAGAAGAAAGAGGGAAGCCTTAGGCAAGCATACGGTGGCGATGCGCAAGTCGTCGACCTGCCTGGCGTCTATTCGCTCAACCCGCATTCGATCGAAGAAAAGGTCGCGCGAACGTACATCATAGACGAGAAACCCGATGTGATCATAGACGTAGTCGAAGCGACGAATCTTGAGCGGAACCTGTTTCTAACCTGCCAGATCGCGGAACTCGGTGTTCCGGTGGTCGTCGCATTGAATATGATGGACGAGGCTGAAAAAGCGGGTCATAGAATCGATGTCGAGAAGTTATCCGAGTTGCTGGGCTTGCCGGTTGTGGCCATAACCGCCGTAAAAGGCGAAGGAGTAGCGGAACTTGTTGTCGTCGCCAAGGCGCATGAGGTCGGTCATAACAGCTACAGAGGACCTTCCATACCTCGATCTCAGGGCGATTCACAGGCATCGGAAGAGGAAGAAAGCGCGAATGCCGCAGCGCGTTATGCGTATATCGAGAAGGTTGCAGCTTCGGCGGTCCGAAAAGTGGCTGACGCAGGATCAAGAGAGAGTATCGGTAAAGCAGATGCGATCTTGACGAACAAATGGGTGGGCATTCCCATCTTCCTGCTTATCATGTTCTCTATGTTCCACGTCACGTTTTCCGAGAATTTCCTCTTCTTGCAGTCACTCGGTCTCACGGCGATTCCGTCTCCGGGTGTCTGGCTTCAAAGTTTGGCGGAGTCCGGCATAGCGTGGTTCGGGAGCTTTCTCGCACCTCTTTTCATCGAAGGCAGCTGGGCATACGGCCTTGTCATCGATGGCGTTATAGGCGGCGTCGGTTCTGTTCTGTCGTTTCTTCCGCAGATCATGGTCCTATTCTTTTTCTTGACGATCTTTGAAGATATAGGCTATATGTCCCGAGTCGCGTTTATCATGGACCGCGTTTTGCGTACATTCGGTTTGAGCGGCAAGAGCTTCTTGCCTATGCTGATGGGCTTCGGATGCACGGTTCCCGCGGCGATGGCGTGCCGAACTATGGAGAACGAAGACGACCGGAAGATGACGCTGTTCCTTGTCCCGTTCATGTCGTGCGGTGCACGCGCTCCGATCTTCCTGGTGTTTTGTGCCGCGTTCTTTCC
>JAAXUU010000299.1 GCA_013335845.1 Actinomycetota bacterium | reverse complement strand
TCGCTGCCAAGGCGAAGTTCTGGTTGCCGGTGCGTCCTGCTACCGATGGTGCACTTGCGATGGCTATAGCCGGTGTTATCGCCGAAGAGGGTCTCGTCGATCATGATTTCATCGATCGTTGGTCCTATGGGTATGATGAATTCGCTGCCGCTTGTAAAGAAATGACGCCTGAGATGGCTGCGGAAATCTGCTGGGTTGACGCAGACATGATCCGTGCAGCCGCACGCTTCATCGGTAGTTCCCACCCGATGGCACTTCAATGGGGTCTGAAGATCGATCAGCAGGTTAGCGGTACGCCACTTGGTCAGACCCTTCTCGGCATACTCGGTATGACAGGTAACGTCGATGTCCCCGGCGGTAACCTGCTCATGGTGGACCACGCCTTCAACTTGGCGCTGAGCACCTGCAACAACAACAAGTACGTGCCGGAAGGCGAACGCGATAACGTCATGGGTGTCAAAACGTTTCCCATGAGGAACACCGGCGACACCGGAAACATGGGTCAGACCGATGTATTCCTCGAGGCCCTTGAAACGAACGGCAAGAAAAGCGACTGCGAGACCAAGTTCCCCATAAAGATGATCTGCTTCTATTCGAACAACCCAATCGCCTGCATGGCCGCCGAGGCGCCGCGTGTCTACGAAGCGCTGGATAATACCGAGTTCAACATGTCGGTCGATTGTGTCATGACTCCGACTGCCATGGCTGCCTGCGAGCTCGTCGTTCCTATCGCAATGAGTTGCGAGCGCAATTCCCTGCGTGCTTGGTGGTGGCCACTTCGTGTCATCAGAAAAGCTACCGATAGGTTCTATGAGTCGAAGAGCGATGAAGAATTCTGCGTGGAGTTGATTAACCGCCTCAACCCCGATGGTCCGATCCCCGATAATGACATCGCGTGGTTGGATATGATGTTGGGAGAGTCGAAGACGGACCTGAACTTCGAGGAACTCACGAAGAAAGTCATCGTTTGGCCGGAGTGGCACTACAAGAAGTATGAACTCGGCGAGGTCCGCTATGATGGGCTGCCAGGTTTCAACACACCGACCGGACGCTATGAGTTCACTCCTGTTTTGCTCACCCAGTTCGGACTTTCTCCGGTCCCGTTCTATGAAGAGCCCCGCGAGAGCCCTGTTTCCACCCCGGACCTCTATGAGAAGTATCCTCTCATACTTATGACCGGGCGCCGCTCTTGGGAGTTCTTCCACTCAGAGCATCGTAACATGGAAACGATGCGCGAATTCCATCCTGATCCTCTCATCGAGATGGCACCGGAACTCGCCGAGGAGCTCGGTGTTTCGAATAACGATTGGGTGTGGATCGAGAACCAACGCGGGCGTTGCCGCGAACGAGCGCTTATCACACCCGGTGTCAATCCGAAGTACGTCATGGCCGAGCATGGTTGGTGGTTCCCCGAAAGCGATCCGGAGAAGCTTTATAACGTCTTCGATTCCAACATCAACAATCTGACCACGCAGTGCATGGTCGGCAAGAGCGGCTACGGCGCCCCGTATAACGGTTTGCTCTGCAAGATCTACAAGTGCACCGATGAGAACAGCGAGGTTCTGCCGACAGAGCAGGTACTTGAAAAGGGAGGATGGGAATATGAGCGTCAGCACCTCGATATCTAATAAGGGTATTCTGATACAGTATGATTATTGCACGGGCTGCCATGCCTGTGAGGTTGCTTGCAAGAAGGAGCTCGATTTACCTAAGGGCGAGTTCGGCATCAAAGTTATGGAGTACGGTCCGGCAAAGACCAGGAATGATCGTTGGGATAATTTCTTCCTTCCCGCTATCACCGACCATTGCAATCTGTGCCAAAATCGTTTGGACGCCGGCAAGCTACCGGCATGCGTACATAACTGCCAAGCTAAGGTTATGGAGTATGGCGACGTCGAAGAACTGGCGAAGAAGATGACCTACATCAAGAAATGTGTCCTCTTCTCACCGGGCGATAAGGAGTAGATACCGGCAAGCGCCGGGACTCTTGGAGTCGTTGCAACTAGGGCAGAACAAGAACTACCCGTAAGGATTGAATATCAGTCCTTGCAGGTAGTTTTGTTTGCGTCACTGGTCGTTACTCTATTCAGACCATGTTAGTTTCCACTTAATCGAGGGTCGCAGCATATTCACCCGCGAGTCGACCTGTAGTTGCAGCGCGCCCGAGGCTATAGGCATCAACTTCGAGATCATAATCGGTTCCACCATAAAAACCACCGGAGGTATTCCCCGCCGCATATAAGCCTGAAATCACTTCGTCATTCTCATCGAGGACTTGCATCTTGGTGTTGATCATCAAGCCGCCCATTGTCACGTCCATGGGTGTGTAGGAACGGACGATATAGAAGGGAGCATCTTTAATCGGCGCGAGATCGGCAGCTGGCTTACCGAAATCTTCGTACTTGCCATTGGCGGCAAGTTCATTGTAACGTTTGACAGTTGTGGTAATGACTTCAGCGGGAATCTCAAACCCTTTTGCAGCTTCTTCGAGCGTCTGTCCTTCGACGATATACCCCAACTCAATAGCCTTTGCGAAGGCGGCAGGATCGGTAGCAGCTGCTTTCGGATTCCAGAAAGCAGCGCGTTGAGCATCGTAGTTCTTATCGAAAACGATATAGAAAACATCTCCCGGTTGCTCCCGAACGTTGTTGCAAATCATGGCATATTCCATATCTTCGTTTGCAAAACGCTCGCCTGCTTGGTTCACCCAGAGGAAAGGATCATTCTTTATCGGCGAATCGGTTAAATCGGTCCCGTCGATGCAGTTATGG